>NZ_JBHFKW010000014.1:0-117921 GCF_042879395.1 Photorhabdus sp. RM322S | reverse complement strand
CGGAGTATAGAATCGCTGATAAATGAATTAAATATAGCAGGATAAACAAAGTGGGATCCTGTCTTGAAAAATACCCCTTGCTTTTTTTCGGATAATCACCTTTCTTTTTCAAGGCTTAAATCCTGCCAAATTAATCGTTTTATCCTTTTTTTATTGTGTTACTTTTAGGGTTTTATCCGTAAAATAACCGGCGAGAAAGCACTTTAATACCTATCTGTTCGGATAATATTATTTTATGTGTGGATTTCTTTTCAACTTGTTATTAATGGTTGATGGTTTTCTATTAAAGGCCATTAACTCTCCTTTTGAAAAGTTGCATTCTATTGAGTTAAATCCCTCCTTGATATAAGAGTTTTAATGCTGCTGTATTTACGCTTTTAAATGATGATGGCAATTTAGGTAAACGTAAAATAAGCGGAGTATAAAGTCGCCGATAAATGAATTAAATATAGCAGGGTAAACAAAGTGGGATTCTACCTTGGCATTTTAAACTGTTATTAAAATTCACTGTTTTAACTTATGGTTTTAATCGGTATAAAATTTCATCGTTGTTTTCATTGATTTTACCGCCTGATTTTTATTAAGTTTAATCATCATCGGATATCGCGTTTTACCTTTAATCAATGTTAATCATCCCTCATTTTTCAGGGATTAAATCCTGCCAAGCTAACTGTTTTATCCCTTTTTTATTGCGTTACTTTTAGGATTTTCACCGTAAAATAACCGGTGAGAAAGCGTTTAAATACCCATCTGTTCGGAAATGTTATTTTACGTGCTGATTTCTTTTTAACTCGCAATTAATGGTTGATGGTTTTCGATTAAATACAATTAACTCTCCTTCTGAAAAGTTATATTTATTGAGTTAAATCCTCCTTGATATAAAAGCTTTAATACCTCTGTATTTACGCTTTTAAATGATGATGGCAAGTTAGGTAAATGTAAAACAAGTGGAATATAGAATAGTTGATAAATGAATTAAATATGGCAGGATAAACAAAGTGGAATCCTGCCATGGCGCTTTCATTTTAGTGATGGTTTTTTATTATTTTCCGCTATTGTTTATCATAACGAAACTCAGGTGAAAGTTTACTTATTCCAAGTCCATTAATTTTTTTAACCTTAATCTGTACTGGGATCCGTTCTTTCATGGCTTCGACGTGGCTTATAACACCAATGGTTTTCCCGGAAGCATTCAGATGGTCCAGAGCATCAAGCGCAATATCGAGGGTTTCTGGATCAAGTGTGCCAAAGCCTTCATCCAGGAACAGTGAATCAATACAGGTTTTATTGCTGACTAAGTCAGACAAAGCTAAAGCCAGAGCGAGGCTGACCAGAAAACTTTCACCACCGGAAAGGGTTTTGGTATCACGAATGGCATCGGCTTGCCAGGTATCAACAACTTGTAGTTCAAGACCGTCACTGTTTTTGCGTTGCAAATAATAGCGTCCGTGAAGTTTTCTCAACCGTTGATTCGCAAGATGAACCAGATGATCCAGTGTTAGCCCTTGGGCAAAACGGCGGAATTTAGCGCCATCTGCTGAACCAATCAGGTTATTAAGGTAACTCCAGTCATCATAATTTTGTTGGCAATGGTTGATCTCTTCCAGCAAGGATTTTTGTTGTTGGCGGCGTACTGCGTTATTAGTAAGCAGGTTTCTCAATTCTCCTTGTTGTAAGGTGTTTCTTTTCAGCTCATCAGTGATGTTTTCCAACTGTTCAGTCAATTGTGGTTTTGTATGTTGAGCAAGTAACTCAGGGCGATTTTTCAGATGTTGTTGCAGGGCTTCTGCTGCTTTTTGACACAAGGCTTTGACCTGTATCTGTTGTTGTTCGAGCTGTTCTTTGAGTTGTTGCAACGCTTTACGTTGCTCTGGTGATAATAGGGCGGTTTCAAAGGTACTCTGATCGGCAAATATGCTTTTTGCTAACGCAGAGTTGAAATTCTGTTCTGCCAGCTGTTTTTGTTGTTCAGTTTGTTTGCTGTTTTTTTCTGTCTCATGAATTGCGCCGGTAAGCTGGTTGATACTGGATTGTGCCTGTTGCAGAGATGACAGTATCTGTTTGTACTCTTCTTCCAACTGCTGAGATTGTTGCTGTAATGCCTGAGTAATTTTCGCGACCAACTGTTCACCAAATAGTTTTTGGCGCTGCTGTTGCGTATCTGCGAGTTGCTGTTTCTGTTGTTGTTCTTTTTGATTAAATACGTTTAAACGGGATGCATATTCTTCTTTTTGTTTACTCAGTGATTCAATCTGGTTTTGAACGATGGCTTGTTCTTTTTGAATCTGTTGCCAATTTTCACGGCAGTTTTGATATACCTGCCACTCATTTCTACGTTGTTGCAGCCAGTTTTCAGCATCATTCAGGATCGGCAGTGATAAATCATATTCCTGTAATTCAGAAGTCATTTTTTCGATAATATCAGCCAGCTTACTCTGTTGTTGCTGTATCTCTGGTTGCAGTTCAGACAGGTGTTTTTTCAGGGCATTGTATTGTTGTTTATTTAGTTCAATGCCTTGCTCCATTTTTTTAATCTGTTCTGTATGTATTGTTAGTGTTTTTTCTGTTTTTTGATGTTCTTTTTCTGCCAGTTCAAACTCGGCTAATTGGGCCAGACAAAGCTGATAAGCCGATTGGTTCTGTTGTACAAATGCTTCAAGCGCCGGTTTATCTGAAGGAGAAATTTCAGTTTGTAATGTTTCGCAAGTTTGCTGCCATTGTTGAATTAATGAATTCAATTTTGGTTCAGCGTCAGCAACTTCTTGCAAAATATGGTTGTATTGTTGCTGTTGAAACTCGTTTTTATTAGCTAACGATATTCTGGTAGTTTGTAGTTCTTCACATTCCTGACGTAAATCTTTTAGCCGTTGTTCTGATTTTGGCAATTCAATCTTTTGATAAGCTTGAATAGCCGGATGATGTTCAGAACCGCAAAGTGGACAAGGAACGCCTTCTTTGAGTTGTGCCCGTTCTTTTTCCAGGCTGACAATTTTTTGTTCTAACTGAATACGTTGAGAAAGATCTGCTAAATGTTGCTGTTTGTCTGAGAGTTGTTTATCAATAGCTTCAATTTGAACAGGAAGTTCCTTTAATAATCTTTCCGGTTGTTGTAAACGAACATGATTACTGGCAATCATGGCTTGTAATTGCAGGATCTGCGGGGACAGTATTTCCAGTTTATGTTGCAGCGGCAGTTGTGCCTGATGTTCAGTTAATTGTTTTTGTAATCTTTCCGGTGAATATTGCTTTTGCAGATGAAAAAATTGCTGTTCTGCTTGTTCAAACGCCAGTTTCAGTGGTTGGTTATTTTCAATCTGTTGTTTTAGGTCTGCTTCTTGTTTATGCAGACTAGTGTTGAGCTGTGTGATTTCGGTGGTGAGCTTGTCAATTTTTTGAGTCTGGTGATCAATCTGTTGCTGCTGCTCTTGCCACCAGGAGAATTGGTGTTGCCAGAAAGCAATTTTTTCACCGAAATATTGATGATAAGCCTGCTGTTCGAAATAGTTTTCCAGTTGTTTTCTTTGATTAGTTAATGATAGGGCGTGCTGATTTGCCGCGTTATATTGCTGGTCATTGTTTTCAAATGCTACTTTCTGTTCGCCGATTTGTTGCAGGGTAAGATTAAGATCTTTAGTCTGACCATCAATCTGATGATCCAATGGGATCACCTGTTCTGATATCAGTTTTTCTTGTTGTTGTCGGTGTTGTTGATGTGCTTCTCTGGCAGAATCGGCATCAGTCGCTTTTTGTTGTATCGGCGTGAATGTCTGCTGCTGCTGTTGAAGTTGCTGATGCATATCTTCCAACTGCTTATTGATTCTCTGATGCTCATATTGAGTTCGGTTTTTGTCATCCAATAATGGACGAAGTATTTCTGCTGGTTCACTGTTAGCCAGTTTTTGCAGTTGCGGTTCTGCATGGGTAAGCGCGTTTTCTGCCTGTTGTAAAATAACCTGATTTTCAGTAGCAAATTGTTGAAGTTCTTCCTCACGGATCAACCATTGCTCCGAATGTTGCAGGGTTTTAATTTGTTGATTCAGCTGTGATTCAGAATCAGCGAGTTGTTGCTGTTGCTCGAGATATTGTTGATGCTGTTCTTCCGTTAACAAATCAATGGTAGAGGCTTTGGCTTGCAGAATACTCAGTTCTGATTGGGCTTCTTTATGTTGCTGGTAAATTTGCTGGGATAAAATACCGTAAATTTCAGTACCGGTTAATTCTTCTAATAAATCAGCCCGTTCATTGGGCTGAGCATTGAGGAAAGCAGCGAAGTCGCCTTGGGATAACAGCATGGATTTGGTGAAACGACCGTAATCCAATCCGGTAATTTCGATAATTTTCTCTTTCTTATCCTGGATCTTATCTGCCAGAATTTTGCCGTTGCTGCTGAATGCGAGTTCCACTTTGGGGGCTTGCAGATTGCCGTCCGGCTGGTTGCGCGCTCGCCGTTGGCTCCAGAAAGCGCGGTAAGAGACACCTTTCACTTCAAACTCAACCTCAGCCAGGGATTCTGCTGTGTGGCGGGTCATCAGCTCATTTTGTGATGCCGAAACTGTCAATCGCGGTGTTTCGTGATAAAGAGCAAGGCAGATGGCATCCAATAATGTGGTTTTACCCGCACCGGTAGGGCCGGTTATGGCGAACAGACCACTGCTGGCAAACGGTTCTGTTGTGAAATCAATTTTCCATTCGCCTTGTAATGAATTAATGTTTTTCAGCCGCAGACTCAGAATTTTCATGCCTGTTCCTCCTTGTTTTTATCCTGATAGAGATTATTCAGTGTTTGTTCGAAAAGGGAGGTCAGACGTTTTTTGTGTTCTTCATCTTCAAGTTCTGATTGCTCAAGCCGCCGGGTAAAAACCTCGTTAACGCTGAGTTCTGTCAGGGTTTCTCTGTTTTCTTGTGCCAGCATATTGTGCCGTTGTGTTTTACTACGCCGCAGCAGAATGACTTCGACAGGAAGTTTTGCAACCATCAATTGAACTCTTTTCTGGATATCGTGGAGATAATCTTGTGTGGCAACTTCAATATCTAACCAGACGGGTTGCTCGCCTTTATAGTCATTAAACGTTTGTAACTGTTGTTCAATTTGTTGCAGATTACCCCTGATAAGTTGTATAGGCTGATATTGAGGAATGGGTAAAAGTGTAATGGATTCCAATTTGTCTTGGGTAAATTCCACTAAACAGACACTTTTCTCCTGCCCGACTTCATCAAAACTGAGTGGTATGGGGGAACCGCTGTAGCGAATATGTTCAGATTTGGCGACGAGTTGCGGCCGGTGAATATGCCCAAGTGCAATATAGTCCGCCGGTGGGAAAGCTTGTGCCGGGAAGGCATCAAGTGTCCCAATATAAATATCCCGGACTGAATCTGTGGCAGAGGCGCCAACGGTGGTGAGATGCCCGGTGGCAATAACAGGTAAGGGTAAATTCAACTCATCACGTAATTTACATGCTTGCTGATAGAGTCGATCATAGTGTTCTGCAATCGCTTCCTGTAATGCCAGTTGTTTTTGTTCTCCTGACTGGCCCGACTGGCTGGTCATAATATCTCTTGGTCGCAGAAAAGGGATTGCACAGAGGATGGCGCCAGCTTGACCTTCCCTAGTGTTAAGTGTTTTTATCTGTTTTTGTGGATCTTCGTCAGCATTTGCAATAACGGTGGTATTCAGGCAGGAAAGCAGCTCTTTTGATTCATTCAACGTTGCCACGGAATCATGATTACCACCCAAGATAATTAACTGACAGCCAGTAGGTTGCAGTTCAACAACAAAGCGATTATATAATTCACGGGCGTAACTGGGTGGTGAGCCGGTATCAAATACATCTCCGGCAACAATTAATGCATCGACCTGGTAATTTTCAACCTGTTTAATCAGCCAACGCAGAAAATGTTGATGTTCAGCAGCCCGGCTTTTTGTAAAAAAATATTGACCAAGATGCCAGTCCGAAGTGTGAATAATACGCATAGTGCCACCGCAATGGGTTAAAGTGAATGATGATTATAATGGCTATATTTTAAATGTCGCCGTTAAATCTGGCTTCGTGAATATATCTCCGAGCCGCCTCGCATTCATGATGAAATATGACAGTTGTTTAAATTAATTATTGCGAAACAGATTGCAGGTGAAGGATAACCGAGGCAGGATTTCATAAATCTGTCATAAATCTGACGCATAATGCCTTTTAAAACTCAGTCGCGTTTATCTCAATATTTAACAGGATTAACCATGATAAGACGTATTCTGGTCGTTGAAGATGAAGCTCCGATTCGTGAGATGGTCTGTTTTGTGCTGGAAAAAAATGGCTATCAGCCGGTAGAGGCGGAAGATTATGATTCTGCGCTGGCATGTTTGTCTGAACCCTATCCTGATTTGGTGTTATTGGATTGGATGATCCCCGGGGGTTCTGGTTTGCAGATAATCAAGCAAATGAAACGGGATAATAATGTCCGTGATATTCCGGTGATGATGCTGACAGCACGTGGTGAAGAGGAAGATCGGGTTCGCGGCCTCGAAGTTGGGGCCGATGACTATATAACCAAGCCTTTCTCTCCTAAAGAGCTGGTTGCCAGAGTCAAAGCGGTATTGCGGCGTATTTCACCTATGGTGATGGAAGATATCATTGAAATGGATGGCTTGGTTTTGGATGCCACTTCCCATCGTGTAACCAGCCAGGATCTGGCTCTGGATATGGGGCCGACCGAATTTAAATTGCTTCATTTCTTTATGACTCATCCTGAGCGGGTCTACAGCCGTGAACAGTTGCTCAATTATGTTTGGGGAGCAAATGTTTATGTTGAAGACAGAACTGTCGATGTCCATATTCGACGTTTACGTAAAGTCTTAGAGATTGGTGGTCATGATAAAATGGTGCAGACCGTTCGTGGGACTGGTTATCGTTTTTCTACCCGTTACTGAGTTTGCGCACCGGAGAACCTGATGTGTTAGAACGTTTATCCTGGAAAAAACTGGTTTCAGAACTGTTTCTTTTTTGTTTGCCTGCATTAATTTTGTCGATATTTATTGGTCATTTATCCTGGTGTTTGTTTGCTTCGGTATTTTTGGCGCTGATATGGCATGGCTATAATTTGCTGAAACTTTCGGATTGGTTATGGTTAGATCGCAGGATGTTGCCGCCGTCGGGAAGAGGGGGATGGGAGCCGATTTTTTACGGTATTCACCAAATGCAGCAACGGAACCGGAAACGGCGCCGTGAACTGGCGTTATTGATCAAACGGTTTCGTAGTGGCGCTGAGTTATTGCCGGATGCCATTGTTATGATGACAACCGAAGGTAATATTTTCTGGTGTAACCGTTTGGCCCAGCATTTACTGGGTTTCCGTTGGCCTGAGGACCATGGGCAGCCTATTTTTAATTTACTTCGCTATCCTGATTTTAATCGGTATATGCTTTCCAGGGATTTTACGCGTCCGTTATCAATAGAGTTAAATAACGGCTTCACTGTTGAGTTTAGGGTTATGCCTTACTCTGAAGAGCAACTATTAATGGTTGCCAGGGATGTGACGCAGAAACGGGCCCTGGAAAATGCCCGCCGTGACTTTTTTGCAAATGTCAGCCATGAAATGCGTACGCCTTTAACCGTATTACAGGGTTATCTGGAAGTCATGCAAGATCAGGAAGTGTCTGGTTCGCTGAATAATAAAGCGCTGAATACGATGCAGGAGCAAGCCCGGAGGATGGATAGTTTGGTGAAGCAATTATTGCAGCTTTCTAAAATTGAAGCCGCTCCTCAGATTGATATGAATGAAGTGGTTGATGTGCCTCTGATACTTAAGGTATTGCGTCAGGAAGCCGCTGCGCTTGGTAATGAATGCTATAAAATTAATTTTGATATTGGTGAAAAACTAAAAGTTTTCGGCAATGAAGAGCAGCTTCGCAGTGCAATGTCGAATCTGGTTTATAACGCAGTTAACCATACCCCGAAAGGCACTCAGATTGATGTCAGTTGGAAAAAGAACTCCCACGGTGCTGAGTTTACTGTGAAAGATAATGGACCAGGTATCAATGCAGAACATTTACCCCGTTTGACCGAACGTTTTTATCGGGTAGATAAAGCCCGTTCCAGACAAACAGGGGGAAGTGGCCTCGGTCTTGCTATTGTTAAGCATGCTTTACATCATCACCATTCCCACCTTGAAATCTCCAGTGAAATAGGACAAGGAGCAACCTTCAGTTTTACTTTACTGTCAGGATTGATTGTACCGGATAGAATAACCAGTAAAAGAGATAAGGATAGTTTGATTAAAAGTAATAATTAATCTTCGCAATTAATCATTAGCTTTACAGGTTAAAAAAAACGCAAATCATATAGTGTGTATTCAATGATAGCTAACAGCAATCACTGGTTTTGAAAAAGAGTGCGGCATATAGTTCTGCATTATGGTTTATCTATTGCCTTCTAGCGCTATAAAAGTTTTACTTGTGGGCAGTTGCTGGCGATTCTATCTATAATAACCACTATAGTTTTGTATTCAACAGATACTGGTGAATATTATTTTGATAATAAATCGTTAAATTAGGGTTCAATATTGCCAATGTAGGCTTAACTATTGGCGGTATTTATATTATTCAAGCCATTAAAATGGTAACAAAAAATTAACAATTATTATGACAAATCGTTTATCATCTAAGGATATTTGGGCGTTAGGGTTTATGACCTTTGCCCTGTTTGTAGGGGCGGGAAATATTATTTTTCCTCCTATGGTGGGATTACAATCGGGTGAATATGTTTGGGTAGCTGCATTAGGCTTTCTAGTCACTGCGGTTGGTTTACCGGTCATTACAATCATCGCGTTGGCAAAAGTAGGCGGTGGTATTGAAGAGCTGAGTTCACCCATTGGTAAGGTTGCGGGGTTGCTGCTGGCGACGGTTTGTTATCTGGCTGTTGGCCCTTTATTCGCAATTCCACGTACTGCAACGGTTTCTTTTGAAGTGGGTATTGCTCCCCTTGCCGGTTCGGGTGAATTACCGCTCTTTATTTACAGTCTGATTTATTTTGCCCTGGTAATTGCTGTCTCGCTTTATCCTGGTCGTTTACTTGATACTGTCGGGCATGTGCTAGCGCCCATTAAAATGCTGGCGTTAGGTATACTGGGTGTTGCTGCTCTACTTTGGCCTGCGGGGGCCTCAATTCCTGCAATTGATGCTTATCAGCAAATCCCATTCTCCAGTGGTTTCGTTAATGGTTATCTGACGATGGATACCTTGGGCGCGATGGTATTTGGTATTGTTATCGTTAATGCGGCGCGTTCAAGAGGTGTTGCTTCATCGTCATTGTTGACCCGTTATGCGACGTGGGCAGGGGTGATTGCCGGGTTCGGTCTGGTGCTGGTTTATCTGTCTCTGTTCAAACTGGGTTCTGGCAGTGGATCATTGATTCCTCATGCGGAAAATGGCGCTGTAATTTTGCATGCCTATGTTCAGCATACTTTTGGTGGTGTTGGCGCTCTTTTCCTCGCCGTGTTGATTTTTGTCGCCTGTATGGTGACTGCGGTTGGATTGACTTGTGCGTGTGCTGAGTTTTTCAGCCGTTATCTGCCTCTGTCTTACCGCTTATTGGTTTTGATCCTGGGTTTATTCTCCATGCTGACTTCTAACCTTGGTTTGAGTCATTTGATCAATATTTCTATTCCGGTACTGACTGCGATTTATCCACCTTGTATCGTTTTGATTGTTCTGAGTTTTACTCTGCGCTGGTGGAATAATTTCAGCCGTATTTTGGCTTCGGTTATGTTAATCAGTCTGCTGTTTGGCATTTTAGATGCTATCAAGTCATCAGAAACCTTGGTGTATTTATTTCCAAACTGGGCAACTCGTTTACCATTGGCTGATCAAGGGTTAGCTTGGTTAGCTCCCTCCCTGTTGGTTCTGGTTGTGTTTGGTGCTTATGACCGTATTTGGGGGCGTTCTGGTTCACAAGAAAGTCAAAGTCATCAGTGACAATGGTCCGTTTATTTGACCGTTCGTCATCGTCAGATCGTTAGAGAAAGTGCGGGATGGCGTGCCTGAGAAAGGTATTCCATCCCGCTGTTACATAGTTTGCTGGTTTCTTTAACTATCTGTCATCAGTAACCAATAGCAGCACCAGCCGGGCGTCGAACATCATTGGCACCATAGAAATAGTTTTCACGAACTTGACCAGATACGGCGGAATCATTACCCGAAGAACCGGTATTTGAAGCGTCGGCAGCTTTTGGTAAACCAACCATAATCAACTCAGCTGCGCCCCACGGTGTTTGTTCCACCATCTTATATCCCATTTTTTCCAGCAAATTCAGCGAGTCTTTAGAAACACCACGTTGTTCATAATAAACTTCATCTGGTAACCATTGGTGATGAATACGGGGGCTATTGACCGCTTCTTGAGGAGGCATACCGTGATCAATGATGTTTAAGGCAGTTTGTAAAGTGATAGAGATAATACGAGAGCCTCCGGGTGAGCCCAGAACAAGGAATATATTATTGTCTTTAGTGACGAGTGTCGGGCTCATTGATGATAGTGGGCGCTTACCGGGGGCGATAGAGTTAGTCGCACCCTGAACGAGCCCATACAGGTTCTTCTCACCAATTTTTGTCGTGAAATCATCCATTTCATCATTGAGGAAGAAACCGGTTCCAGGTGCGATAACGACAGCACCGAAAAGCCCATTGATTGTATAAGTGGTTGAAACCGCATTACCTTCTTTGTCTACAATAGAGTAGTGTGTGGTTTCTGGTTTCTCATGTGGTTCAATACCCGGCTGAACATTTTCTGATGATGTTGCTTCCCCTGGTTTTATTTTTTTACGCAGAGATTCGGCATAGCTCTTACTTAGTAAGCGATCAATTGGGTTTTTGACAAATTCTGGATCGCCAAGGTGAGTATTTCTGTCCATATAGGCATGACGCATCGCTTCCGTCAGTGTGTGAATATAGTCAGCAGAGTTGAATCCCATTTCTTTGAGGTTGTAACCTTCCAGAATATTCAGGGTTTCACACATTGTTACCCCTCCTGAACTGGGTGGCGGTGAAGAGATAAATTTATAACCGCGATAGCTACAGGTGATGGGGGTTGTTTCTGAGATCTTATAATTGGCGAAATCGGCTTCGGTAATAATGCCGCCTGATTTTTTAGCTGCTTCTGCAACCCGTTTAGGAATATCTCCATGATAGAACGCTTCTTGCCCTTTGTTGGCAATTAATTCCAGTGTATTTGCCAGATCGGTTTGTATCAATCTGTCGCCCGGTTGATAAGGGGAGCCATCTTTGCGCAGGAAGATGCGGGCTGCTTCTGGATCTTTGCGGAAACGTTTGATTGAAGTGTCCAGAATGTCTGTGTCTGCACGGGTCAATATATAACCTTCGCGTGCCAGTTTAATTGCAGGCGCCATGACCTGTTCACGACTGAGTTTGCCATATTTTTTTAGGGTACTGTCCAGCCCCATCACAGTTCCGGGCACTCCAGCGGCCAGGTAGCCATATAAACTGGCTCCTTTAACAACGTTGCCTTCTTTGTCCAGATACATGTTGGCACTTGCCGCATTTGGTGCGGTTTCGCGGAAGTTAATAAAAGTATTTGTGCCATCGGCCAGATGAATTGTCATAAAACCACCGCCGCCGATATTGCCGCAGCATGGGTTTACAACGGCTTGGGCATAGCCAACAGCAACAGCTGCATCAATAGCATTTCCACCTATCTTGAGGATATCCACACCAACTTGTGAAGCAAGGTGTTGGGCTGAGACAACCATGCCATTCTTAGCTTCAACGGCGGGTTCTGAAGCGGCATAAAGATGGGAAGAGATGAGTAAGGATATTATTACCAGTGGTGTTTTCCATGTTTTCAACATGTTGTGAACTCCTGTCGTTTTGCGGGATGATTTGTATAAAGTGGAAGTGCTTGTTTTATTTACATGAATTTTAATGTTAACTAATTGTAAATTTAATTATAAGAGGTGATAGTTATTAGAAAGGTTTATTTTTTGTGCGCAAGGTTGCAAAACGAAGAATTTCAGCGATAAAGAAACCAGTTGGCAGAAGCCAACTGGTCTGAATTATGGGTAACGTTTGAGATTACAGTTTAGATGCGTTCTGAGACAGGTATTTAGCTACGCCGTCTGGAGATGCGCCCATACCTTCTTTACCTTTTTCCCACTGTGCAGGGCATACATCGCCATGCTCTTCGTGGAATTGTAGTGCGTCAACCATACGCAGCATTTCGTCAATGTTACGACCCAGTGGCAGATCGTTAACAACCTGGTGACGGACAACGCCATTTTTGTCGATCAGGAAAGAGCCACGCAGAGCTACGCCAGAGTCTGGGTGCTCAATACCGTATGATTTTTGAATTTCACGTTTAGTATCAGCAACCATTGCATATTTAACTTCGCCGATACCACCGTTATCGATAGGAGTTTTACGCCATGCGTTGTGGACGAATTCAGAGTCGAAAGAAACACCAACAACTTCAACACCGCGTTTTTTGAACTCTTCGTAGCGGTGGTCGAATGCGATCAGTTCGGAAGGACATACGAAAGTGAAGTCCATTGGCCAGAAGAAGATAACGGCAGGTTTACCGTTCAGGTGTTTTTTCAGGTTGAAATTCCCAACTATTTCGCCGTTGCCAAGGACAGCTGCTGCTGTAAAGTCAGGGGCTTGACGAGTTACCAGAACCATGAGTTACTCCTGTAGTTTTAACCGGGGTTTATGTGAAAATTGGATGTAGAATAAGGAATTAGCGTACATCAATAAAGGGTAAAATACTAATTTTTGCAATAGATTTTACCTATCAATACTTTATTTTTATTTTCTTTACTATAACGCTTTACCCGTGTTGTTAATTGGGTGAGGTTTCCAGTTTCATTTGGGGGAGATTGTAAAAATCTTTATTTTGTGCTTTTTCCATCATAGAGGGATAAAATTGCCAGAATAATGCTTCAAGGTCAGAGTAATGTTGTTCTATATCCTGAAATGATCCCGATAAAGCAGATAATCTGGGATGTCTTCGGGCCATGCCATTTAGTACATTTGCGATAAATGTAAGATCTGCATAGCGGATCAACCAGTTTTGTGACCATAAAAACTCATTCATTTCCTGAAATTTTTCGGGAGTTTTATAAAGATGAGGTTCTATCTGACTGTGGACACGGTGAATAAATGCCGGTAATGAGTCATCGGGAACCAGTTTATCCCAATATCGGGAAAGGAAGTGATCCCAAATAATATCCAATGTAATCGGTGCAACCCGCCGATATTGGCTACTGAACAGGTAACGGGCTTGAATAACCAACGGGTGGGTATCTGTTAATACATCAACCCGTCGATGCATGCGAATGCCTGCAACCACGTCAGCGCTGTATTGTCCCTCTGGATTACCGCGAACAAAATCCGCCATCAGGTTCCCTAACAGGGAGCTTTCAGCCAGAGTAGCTAAATGAAGGTGAGCGAGAAAATTCATCCGGTGATTATAATATAAATCAGCGAAGTTATGTGCTTATTTGTTGCACCCTCAGAGCTGCGGCACTAGACTAGTCCGCTTGTTTTTCTGAATGATTAAATACAATGCGAGTCTCCGATTTTACTTTTGAACTTCCTGACGAAATGATTGCTCATTACCCTCAACCACAACGCAGTGGCTGCCGTCTGCTCTCTCTTGATGGTGAAACAGGGGGGTTAACGCATGGTGTTTTTACGGATGTTCTTGATAAGCTGAATGCCGGGGATTTACTGGTTTTCAATAATACTCGGGTTATACCCGCGCGTATTTTTGGCCGGAAGGCCACCGGCGGTAAACTGGAAGTTCTGGTTGAACGGGTGCTGGATGATAAGCGGGTACTTGCACATGTGCGCGCTTCCAAAGCGCCAAAAGAGGGGGCAGAGCTGTTGCTGGGGGACAGTGAGAACGTTAAAGCGACGATGCTGGCCCGCCATGACACGCTGTTCGAAATACGTTTTGATGATCCGCGTGATGTGCTGTCCATTCTGGATGATGTCGGCCATATGCCTTTGCCGCCTTATATTGATCGCCCTGATGAAGAAGCGGATCGCGAGCTGTATCAAACGGTATACAGTGAACGCCCAGGCGCAGTAGCCGCGCCAACGGCGGGTCTCCATTTTGATGAGCCATTATTGGAAGCCCTGCGTGAAAAAGGGGTGGCAATGGTTTTTGTTACCTTGCATGTAGGGGCCGGTACTTTCCAGCCAGTGCGTGTGGAAACCATTGAAGACCATATTATGCATGCTGAATATGCTGAAGTGCCGCAGGATGTGGTTGATGCTGTCCTGGCATGTAAGGCCCGGGGTAATAAGGTTGTCGCTGTCGGAACAACGTCAGTCCGCTCGTTGGAAAGCGCAGCAAGAGCTTGCCAGGATGGGTTAATTGCGCCATTTTTTAATGATACGCAGATTTTTATCTATCCGGGTTTTGAATATCAGGTTGTTGATGCGCTGATTACCAATTTCCATTTGCCGGAATCGACACTTATTATGCTGGTTTCTGCATTTGCTGGTTATAAAAATACTATGAGCGCTTATAAAGAGGCGGTGGCAGAAAAATACCGTTTCTTTAGTTACGGTGATGCCATGTTTATTCGCCGTAATCCTTTGGCTTGCAAGGAAAAAGTTTCTTAATTTATTGTAATTAATGTATGAAATCAGCATCAGACTGTTTATCTGGTGCCTGGAGGTTAAGTGAAATTTGAATTACAAACTACTGATGGTAAAGCTCGGCGCGGTCGTCTGGTTTTTGAACGTGGCGTTGTGGAAACGCCGGCATTTATGCCTGTGGGGACTTACGGCACAGTAAAAGGCATGACACCGGAAGAAGTGAAAGAAACCGGGGCGCAAATTCTGCTTGGTAATACTTTCCACTTGTGGCTGCGTCCAGGGCAGGAAATCATGAAACTTCATGGTGACTTGCATGGATTTATGCAATGGCATGGCCCGATTTTAACGGATTCAGGCGGTTTTCAGGTATTCAGCCTCGGCGCGATGCGTAAAATCAAAGAGGAAGGTGTACATTTCCGCAATCCAATTAATGGTACGCCTGTTTTCCTTAGCCCGGAAAAATCAATGGAAATCCAGTATGACTTGGGTTCTGATATTGTGATGATTTTTGATGAATGTACGCCATATCCTGCTGATTGGGATTATGCGAAACGTTCGATGGAGATGTCCTTGCGCTGGGCAGCTCGCAGTCGTCAGCGTTTTGATGAATTACAGAATAAAAATGCTTTGTTTGGTATTATTCAAGGGAGCATTTACGAAGATTTACGTGATATCTCAGTAAAAGGTCTGGTAGAGATTGGTTTTGATGGGTACGCTGTAGGCGGTCTGGCGGTTGGGGAGCCTAAAGAAGATATGCACCGTGTTCTTGAACATGTCTGCCCGCAAATCCCGCAGGACAAACCGCGTTATCTGATGGGGGTGGGAAAGCCAGAAGATTTGGTGGAGGGGGTTCGCCGTGGCATTGATATGTTCGATTGTGTAATGCCAACCCGTAATGCCCGTAATGGTCATCTTTTTGTCACCGAGGGTGTCATTAAGATCCGTAATGCCAAACATAAAGAAGATATTTCACCGTTGGATGAGCAATGTGACTGCTATACTTGCCAAAATTATAGCCGTGCGTATTTGCATCATCTTGATCGTTGTAACGAAATTCTCGGTGCAAGGCTGAATACTATCCATAATTTGCGGTATTATCAGCGTCTAATGGCTGGGATCCGTAAAGCCATCGAAGAAGGTAATCTTGAACAGTTTGTTGAAGATTTTTATCAGCGGATTGGTAAACCGGTTCCGCTATTAAATGTTTGACTTAAGTGGTTATTGACTGACCTCAGTGTGTATAGCATATTGCGGTTGGTTTTTTGATTACTATCAATTTTGATAACAATGAGGGAAAAGTTTAATGAGTATTATTTCTGAAGCAACGGCATCTGCTGGTGCACCGGCGGCTCAGGGAAGTCCATATTCTCTGATCATCATGTTGGTTGTTTTCGGTCTGATCTTCTACTTCATGATCCTGCGTCCACAACAGAAACGTACGAAAGACCATAAAAAACTGATGGATTCTATTTCCAAAGGTGATGAGGTTCTGACCAATGGTGGTTTGATTGGTCGTGTAACTAAAGTTGCTGATACGGGTTATGTCGTTTTAGCACTGAATGACACCACTGAAGTGACTATTAAACGTGATTTCGTCGCTGCCGTTTTACCGAAAGGTACAATGAAGGCTCTGTAATTTCTGATTTTCCCGAAGGGAACTGCCGTGCTAAACCGTTATCCTTTGTGGAAGTATCTGATGCTGATCGCTGCGATCCTCATCGGTTTGCTTTATGCACTTCCCAACCTTTATGGTGAGGATCCGGCTGTACAAATCACTGGCGCGCGAGGCATTGCCGCCAGTGAGCAAACGCTGGACCAAGTCCGTAATGTTTTAGAGAAAGATCAAATCACGAGTAAATCTATTGCGCTGGAAAATGGTGCGATTCTTGCTCGTTTCAATAATTCTGATATTCAGCTTCGTGCCCGTGAAGCTCTGATGTCCGCGTTGGGCGATCAGTATGTGGTGGCATTGAATCTGGCACCAGCAACACCAACCTGGTTGGGTAAGATTGGCGCAGAGCCAATGAAACTGGGCCTTGATCTGCGTGGTGGTGTGCACTTCCTGATGGAAGTGGATATGGAAACCGCATTAGGCAAACTGCAAGAGCAGAATATTGATGGCCTGCGTACTGATTTACGTGAAAAAGGTATTCCTTATTCTACTGTCCGTAAAATTGATAATTACGGCGTAGAGATCCGCTTCCGTGATGAAAAAGCCCGTTCTGATGCGGAGAGCTATCTTACCAATCGCCATCGTGATGTAGTTTTCAGTGTTGGAGCCAATAATACCCTGAAAGCGGTGATGAGTGATGAGCGTCAGCGTGAAGCCCGTGCTTATGCGGTACAGCAAAACATTACCATTTTGCGTAACCGCGTTAACCAGCTGGGTGTGGCCGAACCGTTAGTTCAGCGTCAGGGAGCTGACCGTATCGTGGTTGAATTACCGGGTATTCAGGATACTGCCCGTGCTAAAGAAATTCTTGGTGCGACAGCAACCCTGGAGTTCCGTTTAGTTAATACCAGTATTGACTCTACTGCGGCTATATCAGGTCGTGTACCGGGTGATTCTGAGGTGAAAAATACCCGCGATGGTAGCCCGGTTGTATTATATAAGCGAGTTATTCTGACCGGGGATCATATTACAGATTCAACCTCTGGTACGGATGAATATGGTAGTCCGGAAGTGAATATTTCACTGGACAGTGCTGGTGGCACCGCAATGTCTAATTTCACAAAAGACAATGTTGGTAAGCCAATGGCAACGTTGTTTGTGGAATATAAAGACAGCGGTAAGAAAGATGCTAATGGCCGTGCTGTGTTAGTCAAAAATGAAGAAGTGATTAACATCGCCAATATTCAGGTTCGTCTGGGGAGTAATTTCCGTATCACCGGTATTTCTAATGCAACTGAAGCCCGTCAGTTATCCTTGCTGCTGCGTGCCGGCGCTCTGATTGCACCGATTCAGATTGTGGAAGAACGTACTATTGGGCCAACTCTTGGCCTGCAAAATATTGAGCAAGGGTTGGAAGCCTGTTTGTGGGGCCTGGTAGCATCAATCCTGTTTATGGTGATTTACTACCGTAAATTCGGTTTGATTGCGAGTAGCGCGCTGTTGGCTAACCTGGTGCTGATTGTTGGTGTTATGTCTCTGTTACCGGGGGCTACGCTAACCATGCCGGGGATTGCTGGTATTGTTCTGACGCTGGCAGTGGCAGTCGATGCTAACGTGTTGATAAACGAACGTATCAAAGAAGAGCTGCGTAATGGCCGTACCATACAGCAAGCGATACATGAAGGCTATAAAGGTGCTTTCTCCAGTATTATCGACGCCAACCTGACTACGCTGATTACTGCGATCATTCTTTACGCTGTTGGTACAGGGTCAATTAAAGGCTTTGCAATAACAACGTCAATTGGTGTCGCTACTTCTATGTTCACTGCTATTGTAGGTACTCGGGCTATCGTGAATCTGCTATACGGCGGTAAGCGTATTAAGAAGCTGTCAATTTAAGGAGCACGTTGTGGCACAGGATTATACTGTTGAACAATTGAACTACGGTCGCAAAGTCCATGACTTTATGCGCTGGGACAACGTTGCTTTCGGAATTTCGTTGCTACTGTTGGTGGCTTCTGTTTTTGTGATGGCAACCCGCGGGTTTAACTGGGGATTGGATTTTACCGGTGGTACGGTAATTGAAATCAAACTCAGTCAACCTGCTGATTTGGATAAGATGCGTGATAGCCTGGCGAAAGCAGGTTTTGAAGATCCTCTGTTGCAAAACTTCGGTAGCAGCCGTGATGTGATGGTGCGTATGCCACCGCTGATGGGTGCGGCGAATGAGGAACTGAGCAAAAAGGTTATTAAGGTCATCAATGACTCCGTTGATAAAGACGCGAGTGTGAATCGTGTTGAAATTGTTGGGCCAAGTGTCGGTGCTGAACTTGCCCAAAATGGTGCGATGGCGTTACTGGCGGCGCTTATCTGTATCTTGATTTATGTTGGGTTCCGTTTTGAATGGCGTTTGGCGTTGGGGGCGGTTCTCGCGCTTGCGCATGATGTCATCATCACGCTCGGGGTTCTGTCGTTGTTTCACATCGAGATTGACCTGACAATTGTGGCGTCGCTGATGTCCGTTATCGGTTATTCATTGAATGACAGTATCGTGGTTTCTGACCGTATCCGTGAAAACTTTCGTAAGATCCGCCGGGGTACGTCGTATGAAATTATGAACGTCTCTTTGACTCAAACATTGAGCCGTACCATCATGACTTCTGCGACTACCTTACTGGTGGTGCTGATGTTGTATATTTTCGGTGGTGCAATGCTGAAAGGTTTCTCACTGGCGATGTTAATCGGTGTTTCTATCGGTACGATATCTTCTATCTATGTTGCTTCCGCATTGGCGTTGAAACTGGGTATGAAGCGTGAACACATGATCCAGCAAAAGGTTGAGAAAGAAGGGGCTGATCAGCCATCTTTATTGCCTTAATTATTCTGCCTTGATGCTGTTCAAACACCCTGTGAGTATTCGGCTGGCAGGGTGTTTTTTGTTTAGATTAAGGTAAACTGTAAACTGAGTTCGGACTAACCATCAGGAAGTGATATGCATTGCCCATTTTGTGCCGCTGTTGATACCAAAGTGATTGACTCCCGTTTGGTGGGGGATGGCTCTCAGGTGCGCCGGCGTCGCCAGTGTCTTGAGTGTCATGAACGATTTACCACTTTTGAAATGGCTGAGTTAGTTATGCCGAGAGTGATAAAAAGTGATGATATCCGGGAGCCATTCGATGAAGAAAAACTGCGCCGAGGTATGCAAAAAGCATTGGAGAAACGTCCGGTCAGTTCTGATGATGTAGAAGTGGCGATTAGCTATATTAAATCTCAGTTACGTGCTACCGGTGAACGGGAAATTCCATCTAAAATGATTGGTAATGTGGTGATGGATGAATTGAAGAAATTGGATAAAGTCGCCTATATCCGTTTTGCTTCCGTCTACCGCAGCTTTGAAGATATTCGTGAATTTGGCGAAGAGATTGCTAAATTACAGGATTAATAAGTAGTGAATAACGATGAAAAATATATGACGCGTGCTTTCGAATTGGCGCGTCAGGGATGTTTTACCACATCACCTAATCCTAATGTCGGTTGTGTGATTGTGAGTGATGGGCAGATTGTTGGGGAAGGTTTTCATTTACGTTCTGGTGAGCCACATGCTGAAGTCCATGCTTTGCGCATGGCCGGAGATAAAGCCAAAGGGGCAACGGCTTATGTCACTCTTGAGCCATGCAGCCATCACGGTAAAACACCGCCTTGTGCCGATGTCTTGATTGCTGCCGGCGTTAGCCGTGTGATTACTGCTATGCAGGATCCTAACCCGCAGGTCGCGGGAAGAGGGTTTTATAAGCTACAACAGGCGGGTATTGAAGTCGAACATGGGCTGATGATGGAGGCGGCGGAATCCCTCAACAAAGGGTTTTTGAAGCGGATGCGTACAGGCTTCCCGTATATTCAGTTGAAGATGGCGGCTTCTCTTGACGGACGAACTGCGTTGGCTTCTGGAGAAAGCAAATGGATTACCTCATCCCAGGCTCGTTATGATGTGCAAAAATTCCGTGCTCAGTGCAGTGCGATTCTGAGTTCCAGCAGTACTGTTCTGGCTGATGATCCTAGCCTGACTGTTCGCTGGAATGAACTGGATGCAGAAACTCAGGCGATTTATCCTGAAGAAACTCTTCGTCAACCAGTGCGTGTTATTGTTGATAGTCAGAACCGTGTTACTCCGCAGCATCAGGTCATACAACAACCCGGCCATTGTTGGCTTGCTCGTACTAAAACGGATGAACATAACTGGCCTGAAAATGTAGAGCAGATACTGTTGCCTGCTCATGGTGCTGGTGTAGATTTAGTGTTATTGATGATGCAATTGGGTAAACGTCAGATTAATACTGTCTGGGCCGAATGCGGCCCGCTGTTGGCGGGTGCATTACTGACTTTGGGGCTGGTAGATGAATTGATATTTTATGTTGCGCCAAAAGTGCTGGGTGATGCCGCCTGTGGTTTGTTTACCATTCCTGAACTTAAAAATCTGGCGGATGCGCCGGAATTTAACATTTTTGATGTACAGCAAGTCGGGCCTGATCTTCGTCTACGTTTGCGGCCTGTATACTGATTGAATATGTGAGTGCGGGTTAACCCGCCTGTTTTTATGCTCTGTTGCTAAATCGGCAGGCGCGGCTAACGAAAGAATATGATAGAATCCGCCCCCCCGCGGATATGAACAGATATAAGGAAGGCTATGAACGTCATCAAAGGTATTGTTGCGGCTCCACAAGCTCGTGTGGCGATTGCCATTGCACGTTTTAACAACTTCATTAATGATAATCTGTTAGAAGGCGCGATAGATGCGCTTGAGCGTATCGGCCAGGTGACCTCAGAGAATATCACTGTTGTCTGGGTTCCTGGTGCATATGAATTACCATTGACGGTAAAAACATTGGTCGAAACCCAAAAATATGACGCAGTTGTCGCGCTGGGTACCGTTATCCGTGGTGGTACCGCTCACTTTGAATACGTTGCTGGTGAATGCAGTTCCGGTCTGTCTAATGTAGCAATGACCAGTAAAATCCCAGTAGCATTTGGTGTTCTGACTACAGAAAGCATTGAACAGGCGATTGAACGCGCGGGAACCAAGGCGGGCAATAAAGGCGCAGAAGCTGCATTAACCGCACTGGAAATGATCAATGTAATTAACGCCATTAAAGGCTGATTTTAGTTTTAATTAAGGGGAATCTTGTGAAACCTGCTGCTCGTCGTCGTGCTCGTGAGTGCGCTGTTCAGGCTATATACTCATGGCAATTATCTGGCAATGACATTGCTGACGTTGAATTACAGTTTCTGTCGGAGCAGGACGTCACTGGTGTTGACGTAACCTATTTTCGTGAATTGCTGTCAGGGGTCGCTGTGAACGCAGTTAAGCTGGATGCTTTGATGGCTCCTTATCTTTCCCGTCAGCTTGAAGAGTTAGGTCAGGTAGAAAAAGCCATTTTGCGTATTGCTATGTTTGAACTAAGTTATCGTGATGATGTCCCTTATAAAGTGGCTATTAACGAAGCTATCGAATTGGCCAAAGTCTTCGGTGCTGAAGATAGTCACAAATTCGTGAACGGGGTACTGGATAAATCTGGCCCAGCAGCACGCAAGAAAAGATAATTCTCACTGCTTGCCGGGTTTTTCCCACCGTAGACGATGATTTATAAGGCCGGGATACCGGCCTTATGTACGTAATCATCTGTAACTTTTTGGGATTCTATTATGGCATGTGGCGAATTTGACCTCATTGCGCGTTATTTTGATCGCCAGGTAACTAACCGGCGTGACGTAAATCTGGGTATTGGTGATGACTGTGCACTGATGACGCTGGCCGATAAACAGCAATTAGCTGTCAGCACGGATACCTTGGTTTCAGGCGTTCATTTCTTACCTGATATTTCTCCTGAAGATTTGGCTTATAAATCTCTGGCGGTGAATTTAAGTGATCTGGCCGCTGTCGGTGCTGATCCTGCCTGGCTTTCACTTGCGTTGACATTACCGGAAATAGATGAGTGTTGGCTAAGTGGTTTCAGTGACAGCCTCTTTGAACAATTGCGTTATTACGGTATGCAGCTTATCGGTGGTGACACCACCCGTGGTCCAATGAGTTTGACATTAACGATTCATGGTCTGGTTCCCGCAGGCAGAGCATTGCGGCGTGCCGGCGCAAAAAATGGCGATTGGATTTATGTGAGTGGCTCGTTGGGTGACAGTGCGGCAGGTTTGGCTCTGTTGCAAAACCATTTGCAAATTTCTGATCCAGAGTCCCGTGATTGGCTAATTCAACGTCATCTCCGGCCACAACCCCGTATTTTGTTAGGGCAGGCATTGCGTAACCTGGCAACGTCAGCAATTGATTTGTCTGATGGCTTGATTTCCGATCTGGGCCACATATTGAAAGCCAGCCGATGTGGAGCCAGAATAAATCTGGATGCGATCCCTTACTCTGGTGCAATGAAACAATACGTTGAACCGCAACAGGCACTTATGTGGGCTTTGAGTGGCGGGGAGGATTATGAATTATGTTTTACTGTCCCGGAAAGGAATCGCGGCGCGCTGGAAATCGCTTTGGCTCATACTGGCGCTGGTTTTAGCTGTGTCGGGCAGATTATGCCGGAATCAGAAGAGATTCGTTATTACAGCAATAATAAAGAGATTAAATTGGATCTAAAAGGGTTCGATCACTTTATTACCGAGGAAGCACATGGATGAGGCAAAACGCCGTTTACGGATGAGTAATCCCTGGCATTTATTAGCGACGGGTTTTGGTAGTGGGCTATCGCCGGTAATGCCAGGAACAATGGGATCTGCTGCTGCTATTCCATTCTGGTTATTACTGATGCAGTTTCCAGAATGGATTTGCTGGTTGGTGATTATTGCCGGAATGTTGTTCGGGATAATGATTTGCCAGCGTACTTCTGATGATATGAAAGTTCATGACCATGGCAGTATTGTCTGGGATGAATTTATCGGTATGTGGATCACATTAATGGCGATTCCTGTGGTTAACTGGCAGTGGGTTTTAACGGGTTTTATTGTGTTCCGTATTTTGGATATGTGGAAACCATGGCCTATTCGCTGGTTTGATCGTTATGTTCATGGCGGATTAGGTATCATGTTAGATGATATTATCGCAGCTGTATTTTCTTTCGCCATTGTTTGGTTACTGGCGTTTTATCAGATTTTGACTTTCTGATGTGCGGTGCATTTGATTATTAAGTCTATTTACGGTTTTTATAAATCGACTGGGTATAATATTTGGGTGCATATCGAGCAAAAGAGGGATAGGAGCTGCCTCTCCACCAAATTGTTCCATTGGGCTCTCCCATTTTTCAGCGGGATTTATGACGAAGGCTTTCTAGCCCTTCTAACATTTCATGGGTGAAGCCTGTTCTTCAATACTTCGTCACTAATACCAAGTGATATTTCATCTTGTAGACACCGTGATAATGTGATTTCATTAGTAATGTGATGATTTTATTGTTTTTTTACGAGAATAACTAGTTTGCCGGGCAGCTGGAAGCATCGCGCCTTGCAGCCCTCGCGGCGTTGACGATGTCTTGTGGTTATCTTCTTTTAGGCGGCTTCTGCGGTGAACTGAGTTATATTCCGCGTATCGCGGCGTTCTTGATTGGACTCGGTTGGGGAATGTTCTATATCAGTGGGCCCATGGCATTGTCGGAGCGTGTTACCGATGTTGACAGGGGTCACTAGTTTACCCGCTTTAGTGCGTTTCAAATGGCTGGGATTTGCGGCGGTCCTATCCTTCTCACCGCAGCGGTTGAACAGGCAGGAGTGCCCGTCCAAACAACGTTTCTCCTTGTTGGCATCGTTGGTACCTTCGCCTCACTGCTTCTGGCGATTTTTGGGATCAGGGAGCCGCGTGGTCAACGGGAGTTATCACTGGACCTTGGGTGAAAAAAATAACGAAGATCGCCGCAAGTAGTGCGATCCGTCCCATTGTGATGGTAGGTCTGGGAGGCTGCGTATTCTCCGGCATGATGTCGTTCCAGAGTTCACTTGTCGAAGGAACTCGTGCAAATGCAAGTACATTCTTCGCTGTACATGCAGCGACCGTGGTTGTGTCGCGGCTTTTGTTGGCCCGAGGTTTATCGACAATGCCCCGTATCCCGTTAGTCACTACGCTGATGTTATTCTTAATCATGGGCATTTTGGCTCTGCTGGGTATACCGGTTCACCCCGTGTTCCAGATTGTGGCGGCCATGTTAACGGGGATAGGGTATGGATTGGTGTATCCTGTCATTCAAACATGGGCAGTAAACGACTCTGCTATTGAGAATCGTCATGCGGCCCTCACCTGGTTCGTTGCCGCCTATTTTGTAGGTATATTTGGATTTCCGGTGATAGGTGGATGGATATTAGTTAGCGGGGACAAGGCTTTGTTTATCCTTGTCCTGGCCGCAATAGCTTCTCTTGAACTTGTGATGGCGTTATTGGGAGGGCGGTGGTTTTGCCGCATTAAGGACAAGCATGCGGCTTTATCAAAAGTATAAAGCGGCGAAACCGACTTTTTGTTTTTTGCCCCATACCGCTGAGATTTATTCACTATTAATGCGTCCGTAAAGTTGGCTTGCTTAGTCCTACCGCCGCATTTAATCGGCTTTGCATTGATGTAGTCGTCCAATGCACACCAGAACGCATAGCCATCTTCGAAGACAACATTGGGTTCTTCAATAAGGCTATGCAACACATCTACCAGCGGCTCTTTAGAATGTCCTATTATCCCTATATACTCAGAAAAATAGCCTTTTATTGATACTATTTTGAATGCCTGCGGCATCAAGCCCTAAATCAGCTCTGATTTCTTCCTGGCTGCCTTGTGGCACAAATTGGTCAGGCAGGCCAATGTTCAGAATTTGCACAAGACGGCCTTCTTGCATCAACAGTTCATTAACACCACTGCCGGCACCACCCATAAC
This sequence comes from Photorhabdus sp. RM322S, assembly GCF_042879395.1. NCBI lineage: Bacteria > Pseudomonadati > Pseudomonadota > Gammaproteobacteria > Enterobacterales > Morganellaceae > Photorhabdus > Photorhabdus sp. RM322S. The sequence continues at coordinate 92,783 of NZ_JBHFKW010000014.1, read as the reverse complement.
CGCGTTTTCTTCCAAAGTGACCAGTAAATCATGGCTACCAGCCATTTGCAGAACCAGCTCTTTATCCAGTGGCTTAACGAAACGCATATCAACGACAGTCGCGTCCAGTGATTTTGCTGCTGTTAGTGCATCGGGTAACAGAGTGCCAAAGTTCAGAATTGCTACTTTCTTACCCTGACGGCGAATAACACCTTTACCAATGGGCAACTGCTCGAATGGTTGACGTTCTGCGCCAGTTCCTGCTCCTCGCGGATAGCGTACTGCTACCGGACCTTGCTGGTAATGATAACCGGTATGCAGCATTTGGCGGCATTCGTTCTCATCACTTGGTGCCATGATCACCATGTTGGGAATGCAACGAAGGAATGAGAGATCAAACGCTCCTTGATGTGTCTGACCATCAGCGCCAACGATGCCACCGCGATCTATTGCAAACAGTACAGGCAGATTCTGGATTGCGACATCATGAATAAGCTGATCATAAGCACGTTGCAAGAATGTTGAGTAGATAGCGACAATCGGCTTGTAACCACCAATTGCCAGACCAGCGGCAAAAGTCACGGCATGTTGTTCTGCGATAGCGACATCAAAGTATTGATCCGGATATTCGCGGGAGAATCGCACCAGACCGGAGCCTTCACGCATAGCCGGAGTGATCGCCATCAGTTTCTTATCGTTAGCGGCTTCTTCACATAGCCAGTCTCCAAATATTTTGGAGAACGTCGGGCGGTTGTCTGAACTCTTGGGTAATGTACCGCTAGCCGGATCAAATTTAGGCACCGCATGCCAACTGATAGGATCTTTTTCGGCTGGCGCATAGCCACGGCCTTTTTTGGTCATGATATGTAGGAGTTGTGGCCCTTTCAGCTCGCGCATATTTTTCAGTGTCTGAGTTAATGTCAGTACATCATGTCCGTCAATCGGTCCTATGTAGTTAAAGCCCAGTTCTTCAAACATTGTGCCGGGAATGACCATCCCTTTGATATGTTCTTCGGTTTTTTTCAGTAATTCTTTAATGGGGGGCAGGTTAGAAAAGACTTTTTTTCCACCTTCCCGCAGTGTGGTATAGAGTTTCCCGGAAAGAAGCTGAGCCAGATGGTTATTTAACGCACCGACGTTCTCTGAGATAGACATTTCGTTGTCATTAAGAATGACCAGCATATCGGGATCGATATCCCCCGCGTGGTTCATCGCTTCAAAGGCCATACCCGCCGTTATCGCGCCGTCACCAATAACACAGACTGTGCGGCGGTCTTTGCCTTCACGCTGAGCGGCAATTGCCATACCTAATCCAGCGCTGATGGAGGTAGATGAGTGCCCGACGCACAAGGTGTCGTATTCACTTTCATCCCGCCAGGGGAAGGGATGAAGTCCATTTTTCTGACGAATAGTATCAATACGATCCCGGCGTCCTGTCAGGATCTTGTGCGGATAAGCCTGATGACCAACATCCCATACTAGTTTATCGAAAGGCGTTTTATAGACATAATGCAATGCCACAGTCAGTTCAACGGTACCAAGACCGGAGGCAAAATGACCACTGGAGCGACTGACACTGTTTAGCAAGAATTGCCGAAGTTCATCACATAGCTTCGGCAGGCTCTCTTTTGGCAACATACGAAGTTCTTCAGGATTTTCCGCTAATGCCAATGTTGGGTATTTGGCTATATCAATGCTCATTTGATGCTCGTTAAGAAGTGTTTATTAATAGAGCTGCTGGAGGCCAAATTTACCAACAGACCTTATAACTCATCCCATTAGGTTATTTTATGTAATGATAACGCTTATTGGGATAGGTAATTAATTGTTACGTTCAATGATAAAGCTGGCAAGTGCGCGCAGCATTGTTGTGTTATAGGATTTTTCTTCCAGTTTATTCAATGCTTCTAGCGCTTCTTGATACAGCTGGTGCGTTTTTTTCTGTGCTTGTTCTAACCCCAGCAATGCCGGGTAGGTACTTTTTCTTAATTGCTGGTCACTGCCTTGACGTTTTCCGATCATTTCGGTATCGCCAATGACATCGAGAATATCGTCATGAACCTGGAAAGCGAGGCCAATAGCCTGGGCATACTGATCCAATTCAGGTAAGGCATTATGTCCACTCTGGCCTGCGCCATAGGCTCCCATTCTGACAGCGCAACGGATAAGAGCACCCGTTTTGTGGCGATGAATTTGTTCTAGCGCATGAAGATCAATCTGTTTGCCTTCAGCTTCTAAGTCTAGGGCTTGACCGCCACACATACCGGCGATACCACTGGCGGTTGCCAGCTCAGAAAGCATTTCAAGGCGATCCGCCGTTGTCACATCCGGCATTTCTCTTTTAGATAAGATTTCAAATGCCAGAGACTGTAAAGCATCTCCCGCCAAAATAGCGTGGGCCTCACCAAATTTGATGTGGCAAGTTGGTTGCCCACGGCGTAAATCATCGTTATCCATTGCGGGTAAGTCGTCATGAATTAATGAAAAAGCATGAATACATTCAACCGCTGCGGCGGGTGCATCCAGATTATTGGCAGATAATCCGAACATGTCACCTGTGGCATAAACTAAAAATGGACGCAGACGTTTGCCACCAAGTAAAGCGCCATGTTGCATTGCCTGAACCAGTGGTCTATCTGAAAATGCCAATGAAGATAATGTGCTTGTCAGAACGTTATTGATACGTTGTTGACAGGTCTTAAGCTGTTCTTTGAATTGAATCGGGTTTTGTTCAGGCATAGGCTCACTCAGTATCCGGGGAGAAGTTATTTAGCGGAGATTGGGCGTCATCGTTAAGAAGAATTTGTACCCGCTGTTCTGCTTGTTGCAAAGTCCGTTGCCCTTGACGGGCTAACTGAATACCACGCTCAAACTCGTTCAAGGCTTCTTCCAGTGCTAATTCACCGGATTCTAGACGGACGACAATGTGCTCTAACTCTTTTAATGAGCTTTCAAATGTCATTGCTGGTGTGGTTTCTGGTGTACTGCCTGGGCTTTCTGATGTTGCGTTTTTCTTTGGCATAATCTTTTTACTATTTAGAGTTCGCCTGAGGGTTGCAGGCTATCCTATTATGCTGGTGCAAACAAATCCTTAACTGGTTTTGTATTTTTTGCGCGCTATGTCGTGAGATAGTGCTATACTCCGCAGCCTGATTTGACTACCAGAACATGATGTCAGTTTCATTTATCAAAACTCCTAACGACTACTATAACTCACTATGAAGTTTATTATTAAATTATTCCCAGAAATCACGATCAAGAGCCAAACTGTCCGTTTGCGCTTTATTAAAATTCTTGCCAGTAATATTCGCAATGTGCTCAAAGCCTTGGGAGATAATATTGCAGTAGTTCGCCATTGGGATAATATCGAAGTTCGTACTAAAGATGAAAACCTTGGCTCTCAAATTTGTGATGCGCTGACACGTATCCCCGGTATCCACCATATTCTGCAAGTAGAAGAACGTGAATTTCGTGATATGCATCATATCTTTGAACAAGCTTATGAGGCTTATGGCGAATTGCTCCATAACAAAACATTTTGTGTACGGGTTAAACGCCGTGGTAAACATGCGTTTACTTCTAATGAAGTAGAACGCTATGTCGGTGGTGGTTTAAACCAGCACATTGAATCTGCGAAAGTAAAACTGACTCATCCTGATGTTACCGTTAATCTGGAAATTGAGCAGGATACACTGATTCTGGTGAAAGCCCGTTATGAAGGCATTGGCGGTTTTCCTATCGGAACGCAGGAAGATGTGCTGTCTCTGATTTCCGGTGGTTTTGATTCTGGTGTTTCCAGCTATATGTTGATGCGCCGTGGCTGCCGTGTTCATTATTGTTTCTTCAATCTTGGTGGTTCTGCTCATGAAATTGGTGTGAAGCAGGTCGCTCATTATCTTTGGAACCGCTTTGGTAGTTCCCATAAAGTCCGTTTCGTGGCCGTGGACTTTGAACCTGTCGTTGCTGAAATTCTGGAAAAAGTTGATGACGGTCAAATGGGTGTGGTGCTTAAACGGATGATGGTAAGAGCGGCATCTAAAGTTGCAGAACGCTATGGCGTGCAGGCCATTGTTACCGGTGAGGCGTTGGGACAGGTTTCCAGCCAGACGCTGACTAATCTGCGTTTGATTGATAATGCATCGGATACTTTGATTCTGCGACCGCTGATTTCTCATGATAAAGAGCACATTATCAAACTGGCACGCGAAATTGGCACTGAGGATTTTGCCCGTACGATGCCTGAGTTTTGTGGCATTATTTCAAAAAGTCCAACTGTAAAAGCGGTTAAAGCCAAAATTGAAGCGGAAGAGGATAATTTCGATTTTGATATTCTGGAAAAAGTTATCAGTGAGGCTCAGAATATTGATATCCGTCAGATCGCAGAACAAAGCAGTGAGCGAGTCGTTGAAGTTGAAACGGTCACTGAATTTGCTCCAACTGATGTATTACTGGATATTCGTTCTCCTGATGAACAAGATAATCGGCCATTGCAGATGAATGGCGTAGAAATCAAATCACTGCCGTTCTATAAATTAAGTAGCCAGTTTGGTGACTTACCCAGAGAGAAAATCTATCTGCTCTATTGTGAGCGCGGAGTGATGAGCCGCTTGCAGGCGCTTTATCTGTGTGAACAGGGGTTTGATAATGTGAAAGTTTATCGGCCTTAATGACGATATTTAGAGGCTTCCCATCAGGGAAGCCTCAATGATGAGTTTGAAGCAGGGCGCTTTTGTTTACTTTTTCACTACCATGAACCAGGCAGATGAGTGCTGAATGGTTCATAATCACTTTCCTTACATTTTATCAGGTTATATATACGGGTATTCTCAGGAGCAGGCAGGCCATGAGCACGGGCCCGGCGCAATAAATATCCAGTGATATAGTCAATTTCAGTGTGACGTTTTGCGCGGATATCTTGCAACATTGAAGAGTAGTTTTTTGCTGTGCGCTCAATAACATCGTAGACATAGGCAGTTAGGTTACTGATGGAAGTATGTATGTTTTCTCGCTCCATAACCTGAATGATTTCTTCACACAAAACATTTAATTGTTCCGGGTAGCGAAGCAAATCTCCATTCCTGCATTCATAAATCGCAGTAAGTGGGTTTATGACACAGTTAGCCGCGAGTTTTAGCCAACTAATAGCGAGAATTTCATTATGCCACGCAACGTCCGGCAAAGCCTGATGCAGAATATCGGCCAGAGAGCTGAATACAGTTGCATTTGATGTTGCAGAGCCAATATGTGTTAGTCCAGAAGCCGTATGATAAACCTGTTGGTTATTCTGATATGCGCCGTGAGTCGTGATGCCAAGGAGTATTGGATTAGGTGCAGATAGCAATTCTTCCTGGGAACCCATGCCATTGTGTAGTAATAAGATTGGGCAATCAGATGAAAGTTTGGGGAGTAGATTATTAACCGCATCAGATACTTGCCAGGCCTTCAGGCAGACAATCAGTAATTCGCTGTTGGCAAGATGGTCATTGTCATTAGTTGGGATAGGCTGGTCAAATGCTTCTCCATTAATTTCGTCAATATGAACAGGTAAATCAGGCTGGGGGATCCTTAGCCAACCTTGTACCTGGTGTTTTCGTTGTGATAATGCTGCCAGCCACAGTTTTCCTATAGCGCCACAGCCAAGAACGGTTATCTTCATAATATACCCTCGTTGCAAGACGCTGTAATATTGAATGGAAATAGCAAGATCCCGCTAATCTGAGTATAGAGCTTTTGCTGACAATGGAAAGCGGTTATCATGCCAACTTATTGATTATCAGGAGGTCACGGATAATGCCATCTTTCGATATTGTCTCAGAAATTGATATACATGAAGTTCGCAATGCGGTAGAAAACGCGCAGCGTGAGCTTGCTACACGCTGGGATTTCCGTAATGTCAGCGCCAATTTTGAATTAAATGAAAAAAGTGAATCTATCAAGATTGCCAGTGAGTCAGATTTTCAGGTAAATCAGTTGGTTGATATTATACGTGAAAAACTGGCTAAACGTGGTATTGATGGAGCTGCACTAAATATCCCTGATGATATGTTGCACAGTGGTAAAACTTATAGCGTTGAAGCGACTCTGAAACAAGGGATTGATACCCCTACAGCGAAAAAGATCGTGAAGCTGATTAAGGATAGTAAATTGAAAGTGCAGGCTCAGATTCAGGGTGAGCAGGTGCGGGTAACCGGTAAAGCGCGTGATGATTTGCAGAGTGTTATGGCATTGGTTCGTGGAGCAGAATTAGGACAGCCATTCCAGTTTACTAATTTCCGGGATTGATTTTTCTCGTATTGGCTAACTGGCTTCGCTTAATGTATTAACATATCTGGCTTAATGTGGGGTGGGATATTCCTGAGCGGGAATTCCATCCCCAATTTCCCTTCAATATCTAACCGGAGAATGAGGGGGTTTTGTTAGCGAAAGCCGCTGTAAGTTATGCTATCAATTGCTCAAGTTGTGCTCTGCTCGTCTGCTTAATATCTACTTTTATGTAAGCGCTATACTCTTCCGGCACAATAACAACTTCGCGAACACCGGGTTGAACAAGAATTTTTTGTTCCAGCAATGTCTTATTGACTATATTTTCTGGCAGCGAAATTCTGATACTGCTGACATAAGGGGGTTGTTTCATTGTCGTGCTGATAATAAACCAAATAATTGTCAGAGCGATACCTGCCATAAATACCAGCGATGCTCCCTTTAATTCATATAACCAGCCACCAAGGCTACCCCCCAAAGCTACACCTAAAAACTGGCTGGTGGAGTAAATTCCCATTGCTGTACCTTTATAACCTGCCGGCGCTTCTTTGCTGATAAGTGATGGCAGAATAGCTTCCATTATATTGAAAGCAATAAAGAAAATTTGTATGCCAACAAAGATTGTCCACAAATGGTTCCCCGCTGACCACAATACAATTTCGGCGATAAATAGCAGTGTGATACACAATAGAAACACTTGTTTTATGCGGCGCTTTTTTTCTGCGTAGATAATGAAAGGCAAAACAGATAAGAATGAAATCAGCATGGTGATCAGATAAACCTTCCAATGCTGTTGGGCTGGGAATCCAGCTTGTTGCATAACCAGAGGCAGAGCGACAAAGCTTGCCATTAGCAAAGCGTGCAAACTTAGAATGCCAAAGTTCAGTTTTAGCAGTTGGCTATCAGCTAAAACTTTATGGAAACTGTGACGAACAACGTCTGATTCACGGTTAAGAACGTGTTTATCTGTGGAAGGAACAGCAAATAATGTTATCAGAATGCCACAACCGGCTAGAACGGTAATGCCCCAAAACAGGCCATTTAAGCCAATGGTGTGAGTAAAAATTGGGCCAAGTACAATTGCTATGGCGAAAGTGACGCCAAAGCTAATACCAATAAATGCCATTGCTTTAGTTCGGTTTTGTTCGCGGGTCAAATCAGAAAGCAGAGCCATAATTACGGAGGATATAGCCCCGGAGCCTTGAAGCGCCCGCCCAACGATTATGCCCCAGATAGAATCACTGAGAGCAGCCGTGATACTGCCAAGAACGAAGAGTAGTAGTCCACCAACAATTAAGGGTTTACGGCCAATTTTGTCAGAAAGCAGGCCAAAAGGGATCTGGAAAATTGCCTGAGTTAAACCATAAATACCAATAGCGATACCAATAAGTGCTTCGGTAGAACCTTTTAGATCAAGACCATAGGTTGTTAAGACAGGAAGGACCATGAACATGCCCAGCATACGTAAAGAAAAAACTGAACCTAAGCCCCATGTCGCCCGAAGCTCAAGTGGCGTCATTTTATTATCGTTCATGGTTACCTCGAAATATTTAGATGTGCCATTGTAGATAGGTTTTTGATAAGCGGTAAATAGTTAATTGAATTAATAATATTGAAGTATAAGGGGGAGGATATGAAAAGGAAACTGATGGCAAAGGCGTATGCCATTGCCATCAGGGAGAATTACCGGATGTAAGTTAGAAGGGTTTCTGAGGACACATTTGGGTCAACAGACATCATGACGCTCAGGGAAGTGATTGCCACAATGGAAAATACAAATAACTTACGGGCCCAAACGCGGTCATTAGCCGTTTTATAACCGGATAATGCCATTCCCAACCACCAGATGCTGACTGCTGCTGCAACAATCAGATATTTGTAACCAGCGTAACCGCTGATTGCCAGCATGAGAGTTGCAATCATAAATGCCAGGATATAAAGGATAATATGGTTTTTCGCCACAGATATGCCTTTAATCACGGGTAGTACAGGGATGTTCGCTGCCTGATAATCCTTGAAACGGAAGATAGCAATGGCATAGGAGTGCGGCATTTGCCACAAACTGAAAATCAGTAACAGGATCAACGCACCCGTGTCAAACTGACCAGTTACTGCACAATAACCGATAACCGGAGGCGCAGCGCCGGACAAACTGCCGATCAACGTGCCATAGACAGATTTCCTTTTCATGTAGAGGCTGTAAACCCCTACATATACGATAAAACCGATAATCGCTAATTGCATTGCTAAGGCATTGGCTGCTACATAGAGCAGCACCATGCCAGCAATACCCAGTATTGATGCATAAATCAGGCTGATTTTCGGATCAATAAGCCCTTTTACAAGGACACGGTTTTTTGTTCTTTCCATGATCCGATCGATGTCACGGTCAATGTAGTTGTTAAATACACAACCAGAAGCCACGACTAATGAGACGCCGAGCAGAGTCGAGATGAACAAAGGGTAATCAATCACCCCTTTCGAGGCGAGTAGAAAACCACCGATGACAGAAATTAAATTGCCGAAAATAATTCCTGGTTTAGTTACTTGCAGGTATTGCTTAATCATAATATGCAGCTCTTTAATCAACCATCATATTAATGTTGAGGTTGTACATGATCCATAACGAGCCAACAACAACAATACCGATAATCAAAATAGTGAACAGCAATGCTACTAAGTTCCAGCGCTCTTCTGACGAAGTGTTCATGTGCAGGAAGTAGATAAAATGAACAAGAATCTGCACAACAGCCAGACCGACTACCGTTGTCAGGATAGTGGCATGGGAGGCGGAACCATCCATTACCATCCAGAATGGAATCACTGTCAGGATGACTGAAAGAACAAAGCCGATAATATAAGACTTCAGGCTACCGTGGCTAGCTCCAGTATGAGCTGTATTTGAATGACTCATTACATAGCTCCTAACAGATAAACAACGGTAAACACACAGATCCACACCACATCAAGGAAGTGCCAGAACAAGCTCAGGCAGTTTAGACGGGTTTTATTAACATCAGTTAAGCCGCGGCGTGTTACCTGAATCATCATGATGATAATCCAGACCAGACCACAGGTCACGTGGATACCGTGAGTGGCGACCAGTGCGAAGAATCCGGACAGGAACGCACTGCGGTCAGGGCCGTAGCCTTCTGCAATCAGATGATGGAATTCATACAGTTCCATTGCTACGAAGCCAAGGCCGAACAGGAAAGTCATACCGAGCCAGGCGTTAACCTGGCCGATTTTGCCTTTGTTCATGCCCAGCATAGCAAAGCCATAAGTGATACTACTGAATAGCAGCAGGAAAGTTTCAACCAGTACAAAAGAGAGGCCGAAAATTTCTTTACCAGATGGGCCGCCTGCGGTTCCGTTAACCAGCACTGCATAAGTCGCAAACAGACATGCGAACAAAATACAGTCACTCATCAAGTAGATCCAGAAACCGAATACCTTAGTGGCTCCCGCATCGTGGTGCCCATGATCCTCATGGGCATGATTATGGTTAGTCATAGTTTCAGTTGACATGATTCAGACCTGCCTTGCTAATTTGTTCATGGTGTTGATTCTCAATTTGCTCAACTTCAGCAACGGGTACGTAGTAATCAACATCGTTATCAAAGCTTTTCGCGATCCAAGTGATAATCATGCCAGCGAAGCCTGCGATAGCCAGCCACCAGATATGCCAAATCATAGCGAAACCAAAAAGCAAGCTGAAGCCAGCAATAACCACACCTGCACCGGCATTTTTAGGCATATGAATTTCTTCATATTTAGCAGGACGTTTATAAGCTGTGCCTTTTTCTTTCATATCCCACCATGCATCACGGGTTTGAACATGTGGAACTTCAGCAAAGTTATAAAATGGTGGTGGAGAAGATGTTGCCCACTCCAGAGTACGTCCGCCCCAAGGATCGCCGGTCAGGTCACGGTTTTGGTCACGGTCACGGATACTGACGTAGAATTGAATGACCTGGCACAGGATACCAACGGCAATCAGTGCAACACCGATTGCGGAGACAACCAGCAGAGTATGGAATTCAGGGTTGATATCTTGGCTGATACGACGGGTCATTCCCATAAAGCCGAGTGCATAAACTGGCATAAAGGCGATAAAGAAGCCAATGAGCCAAAACCAGAATGCGCGGACACCCCATTTTTCATTTAGTGTGAAACCAAATGCTTTCGGGAACCAGTAAGCAGTACCAGCGAAACAACCGAAGACAACACCACCGATGATAACGTTATGGAAGTGTGCGATCAGGAACAAGCTGTTATGCAGAACGAAGTTTGCACCCGGAACTGCCAGCAGAACCCCAGTCATACCACCGATCGAGAAGGTGACGATGAAGCCGACAGTCCACAACATCGGTGTTTTATACTCAATGCGGCCCTGATACATCGTGAACAGCCAGTTGAAGATCTTAACCCCTGTCGGAATCGAGATAATCATGGTGGCGATACCGAAGAAGGCGTTAACGTTCGCGCCGGAGCCCATTGTAAAGAAGTGGTGCAGCCATACGATGAACGACAACACGGTAATGGCAATGGTTGCCCATACCAGAGAAGTATAGCCGAACAGCCGTTTTTTCGAGAACGTCGCAGTAACTTCAGAGAAGACACCAAAGACCGGCAGTACCAGAATATAAACCTCAGGGTGACCCCAGGCCCATATCAGGTTGATATACATCATCATGTTGCCGCCCATATCATTGGTAAAGAAATGGGTGCCCATGTAGCGGTCGAAAGTCAGCAGGGCAATGGTCACAGTCAGAATCGGGAATGCTGCGATGATCAGTACGTTAGTACACAGTGCTGCCCAAGAGAATACCGGCATTTTCATCATAGACATGCCGGGGGCACGCATCCGCAGGATTGTTGCAAAGAAGTTAACGCCTGTCAGCAATGTACCGATACCGGATATCTGGAGACTCCATATCCAGTAATCAACCCCAACGCCAGGGCTATACTCTATACCTGAGAGTGGAGGGTAGGCTAACCAGCCAGTTTGAGCGAATTCACCCACACCCAGCGAGATGTTAATCAGCGCGACACCAACGACGAAGAACCAGAAACTCAGTGAGTTCAGGAATGGAAACGCAACGTCACGGGCACCGATCTGTAGTGGAACCACGATGTTCATCAGGCCGACAACGAAAGGTGTTGCCATGAAGAAAATCATGATGACGCCGTGGGCGGTAAAGATCTGGTCATAGTGATGTGGCGGCAGGAAACCTGCTTCGCTAGCGGAGGCGACAGCTTGCTGACCACGCATCATGATGGCATCGGCAAAGCCACGGAGCATCATGACTAGTGCCACGACGATGTACATAATACCGATTTTTTTGTGGTCAACGCTGGTTAACCACTCGCTCCACAGCCATTTCCATTTACGGAAATAGGTCAGGGCTCCGACAACTGCAAGCCCTCCGAAGAGAATCCCTGCAAGAGTGACCATGATAATGGGCTCATGCAATGGGATTGCATCAAGTGTTAATTTTCCCAACATTACTTTATTCCTCAACTCCGGCATGAGCTGTTTCGCTCATGTTCATGTTATGACCTGTCGTTGCACCGTGGCCGCCATGCATATTCATGTCGCCCATAAATTTAGCAATAATGTCTTGATACAGGTTAGGCTTAACGCTTGAGAAGTATTCAACCGGATGGTTCTGGCTTTGTTTGGCTAACTCATCAAATGCCTGCATGGTATCCAGGGTTTTGGGAGAGGCTTTTACTTTTTGGACCCATTGTTCAAAACTTTCACGATCCGCGGTAGCTGTGGCAGTAAATTTCATGCCGGAAAAGCCGTGCCCGCTGTAGCTGCTGGACAAACCTTTATAAGTGCCAGGTTCATTGGCAATTAAGTGAAGTTTCGTCTGCATACCCGCCATTGCGTAGATTTGACCACCTAACTGTGGGATGAAGAACGAGTTCATCACAGAATCAGAGGTGATTTTGAAGTTAACAGGAACACCAGTAGGGAAGGCAATTTCGTTAACGGTAGCGATACCTTGCTCCGGGTAAACGAATAGCCATTTCCAGTCAAGAGAGATTACTTCAATAGTCACTGGTTTTTCGTCGCTGACCAGTGGTTTATAGGGATCAAGCTCGTGGGTTGTTTTCCAGGTAATAGTCGCCAAAATGATAATGATAATGATAGGAACCGTCCACACTACCAGCTCAATTTTATTTGAGTGTGCCCAGTTAGGGCGATAGGTAGCGTTTTTGTTGGCTTCGCGGTAACGCACGGCAAAGGTAAATGCCATGATGATTACCGGAATAACAATGATAAGCATCAGGCCAATAGCCGTGAGTATTAGCGTTTTTTGTTCAGCGCCGATAGCGCCTTTAGGATTCATCAATACCATATCACAACCATTCAACATAAGAGTGGCTGCCAGTAATGACAATATCCCAATACTTTTATTGTATTTCATAAGTCTAACGACTCCAAATAACAAAAGCTCTATTGTCGTTTCATCAGTGTGGGCATTCTACGGTAAGGCCACAGGAGTGTAAACATTTGTAATAGTTAGTTGATAGGTTGTTGACCCTTTATGTTAGTGGGATCACATGTAAATGGAAGATGCAGCAAGAGCTAGCTTGAAAAGGTTATTTAAGCTTAACGAGGTGTGACTGAAATGTGATGGAAATATTAATTTATATTAAAATATTCTTATATTTTTCAGCGGAAGGAAAAATATAAAAGTTTACTTTAAAGATTTCTATAACGGCAATTTTATTTAAAAATTAAACTAACTGTAAGCTACTCCAGAAGTAGCTCACAGTTAACATCAATAATTAGAAATTATATTTGATGGTGTAGACAATCCCATCCTGCCAGAACCCTTCACCTAATTTATGATCGGCATATCGATATTGAACGCCGGTTGTGAAAGATGGGTGAGGTGTCCACCACAATGCTACTGCGCCGTTAACACCGTCCCGCCCGCCATTGCCATAGCGTTCATTCCGGTTAAGTTCTATTTCATTCCAGTTAGTTATACTGAATTTTTCCTGCCAGAGCTGAAAATCATAACCTGCCACCCAGCCGACAACATAGCCGTTATTACCCGAGTAGAAAGTTTGATCAACATAATGTAGTGCAACGAATGGTTTGAACCAGACACCGGCGATGTCAGTGTTGTAGCCAATACCATACAGGGTATTTACCTCATGGAAATTCCCACCATGTGCTTTTCCTGGGAGGGAATAGGTACCGTAAACATGGCCGTAGAGATTGAAACCAGTATCAGCCAGATAGAAGCGCCCGGTTGTTTTGAAGGTGTATCTTTGGTTATCCCCTGGTTGAGCATGCTTACTGTTGAAAGCATTTTCCAGATCAAAGAACCCGTATAATTCACCCCAGTCAAACCCGGTTCCGCCTTCCAGTTCCACATAGGCAAAGTCGTCTTTATGAGAGGTTTGCCCTGATTTATGTGTGGTGTGGCTGGTCCAGTCAAGATAGTTCATGCTGATATTGGCAAAGCCCCATTGATATTCAGCATAAGCTGGAACTGAGACAGTAGTAAATAAGGCAGTAGCCAGAAGGGTTTTTCTCATAAATTTCTCTAACGCATCCATGAAAAGAGGTTTTTAGTTTTAAAGCTATGTGGTAAGCCTTAAAAATGGTAGCCTGATTTTACGCGGATATGAATATTGAACAATCCAATAATTACTCAAAAATAGCACTTTTAGATAAATGACTATCTGAAATGTGATCGTTATCACTTAGTTTTTAGCTGGGTATAAAAAGGCTGACCGTAGTCAACCTTTAATAAGTTAATTTAATATCTTTACTTTCTTAAGCTAATTTGTTCCTTCTTAATGCAAGATAATCCAGAACGCTACCTAAAATGATGCCGGCGATACTGAACTGTGCTCCTAACAATAGTAATTGTTCGGCCAGATTAGGTGCATTAGTCCAGTTGAGAGCATTGGTGATTATGATAAATAACCAAAATGTAAGAAGGATACTTGCTAATGATAGTAAGCCAAGAGCCAGACGATAGAAATTTCCGAACTCAGTACGCGGCATAAAATCATTGGTTTGTTGGGTGTAAGCCAGAGTTTGGCGGCAGATAAATAGCAGTAATAAACCTGGAACAGAGGCTGCTATGGAAAACAGATAGAAGTTTGGCCAGCCATGTAATTCAACGAACCAACCCGCAATTGGGCCGACGTATACTCGTCCAACAGCCGATAAGGCAGATAATAAAGCAAACTGTGTTGCGGAGAATGATTTGTGACATAAAGCCATAAGCAAGGCAACAAATGCAGCGGTTCCCATTCCACCACAGATATTTTCCAAAAAAATGGCACTGCCCATAGTGTAGATATTTTTGTGAGTGATGGATAACAGCCAGTATCCAGTATTAGAGATAGCTTGAAGAATGCCAAATATCATTAGTGAGCGAAATAAACTCCATCGTTGCATCAAATAACCACCATATAATGCACCGACGATAGTTGCGGCTAATCCCAGTGTTTTGTTGATCATACCGACTTCACCAGCATCAAAGCCAATACCACGGATAAGAAATGGGATGCTGAGACTGGCAGCAAAGGCATCGCCTATTTTATACATGACAATTAATAGCAGTATCAGCCACGCATTATTACGACTGAAAAAATCAGCCAATGGTTCTATTGCAGCCTGATGAAGTGTTTTGGGTGGGGGGACCTCAACTTTAGGTTCTTTGGCCCTTAACGTTGCATAGACGCCGATCAGCATCAATCCAGCCATCAACCAGTATGTGTGTTGCCAGCCTATATAGCGATCTGCAATCCATAATGCTAACCCGCCTGAAACTAACATTGCTAATCGATAACCAAGTACCGAAACAGCAGCACCTGCACCCCGTTCTTCGCTACTGAGTAAATCTGTTTTATAAGCATCAAAGACGATATCCTGTGACGCAGAACAGAAAGCGACGGCGACGGCCAGTGCGGCCAGCCACCATAAATGTTGAGATGGTTGGAGAAAACCCATTGCAGCAATACTGGCTATCAGTAATAACTGTGTAATAAGTAGCCATCCACGGCGGCGTCCAAGGAAAGAAGGGGCAAAACGGTCCATAAAAGGGGACCAAAGAAATTTGAAAACATATGCCTGGCCAGCAAGGGAAAAGAAGCCAATGGTTTTAAGATCGACATCTTCAACGGTCATCCACGCTTGCAGGGTGCCGGCAGTCAATGCGAGAGGTAAACCAGAAGCAAAGCCAAGTAAAAGCAGGATACGTGAGTTATGTTGAGTAAAAACAGTGAGATAACGATAATACATGAGCCTCCCAAAACTCTGTCCTTGGCGGACAGAGTAAGTCATTAATCCTTAATTAGCGGGCATTTTGTTTGATGAAATTACTGACGGAAGGATCCTGAGCCATATCTGCGATGACTTCAGATAGTACAGTATTTACCGCATCAGCAATTTTCTCATTGGTTGCTCCGAGAGGACCTTGTACATTGTAGCTAGTGCGATAGTTTTTAACTTGTTTACTTCCGTTTTGCGCTGCACTGATAATGGAAATATCGGCTTTTGTTGAAATATTATGGCGTAAGCTGCCTTCTTTAACATCTGCATACAGGTTGTTCACAATAATTTGCAGATTAGCATTGGCTGGAGAGCCAATCATATAACCACGGGCAGCCATCTGTTTTTCCAAGATTTCCTGGAGCAGAAAACGCAGATCACGGGACGGTTTTAGTATTTCCAGCTTTGCATTACGGTTAACTTGAGCGAGTGTCTGAGATTGGCGATTGTCGGCACCACTGATGCTGATGGTAATAGCACCCATAGTTGGATCTGCTGTTGGCAGCGTAATTTTAGGTTCGATGGTCAGGGTATTGCTGGGAGCAGTACAACCGGCAAGAAGAAAAAGGGCTATAAGCGGAAATAATATTCTTTTCAACATGTTGATTTTCTCATCAGTGATAAGGATGTCCAGTAATATTTATCAATAAGCATAAACTACGCCAATAATAGCACTGCCTTTGATCATGGCATATCTCTGATGAGGTAAACATTATAAAAACCTTAGCGATGTGGGATTCGATTAAAGATATTTTAATGTTCTGACGCTATAACTTATGAAGAATAGACTAAAATCATTAATATGGTTGGCAGTTACGATTGCTGTGTAGTTAAGGAGAATGATTATGGTGTATCAGGATATAGAAGAGAAATTACAGGCTGCATTTAACCCCTCATATCTTGAGGTTACTGATGAAAGTTATCGTCACAATGTCCCCGTAGGTTCTGAAAGCCATTTTAAGGTAGTGATCATCAGTAATAAGTTTGTTGGTGAACGCATGCTGAACCGCCATCGTTCCGTTTATGGCACATTATCGGCAGAATTGGCCGCAGGTGTTCATGCTTTGGCGTTACATACCTATACCGAAAAGGAGTGGAATGAATTGCAGGATACTGTTTTAGCTTCACCGGCTTGTCGGGGTGGTAATGTGGCCTGAGTACTGAATTGGGGCATTCTTCTGAAATTGCAATATCAAAATAGCATGTACTCGATTAACGGCCTTTGGGCCGTTTTTGCGTTTTATATGTGACACATTATTGAACGCAATTCTGATAGCAAAGAAATCGTTGTTGCATGAAATGGATGAATACCTCGGGCTTTTGTTAGCAATTCTCGACTCACACCGTCTGCATCGCTATAATGCTGCGTCTAATTTTTAGAATGGTTTCGGGATGCTTCTGACATCAGGGATTCTCGGTTTTTAAATGCGACCGCCCCGGTTCTTAGAGAGTGTTGCGATTGGCACATAGAACATCTGCCGGTTGTATGGTCTCTGGAGTTGACCGAGCACTATGATTTTTTTGAGGTAAAAAGATGCAAGTTTCTGTTGAAACCACTCAAGGCCTTGGGCGTCGTGTGACAATCACCGTTCCTGTTGCCGATATTGAAAAGGCAGTTAGCAGTGAGTTGGTCAATGTAGCAAAAAAAGTTCGTATCGATGGTTTCCGTAAAGGCAAAGTGCCTATGAACATCGTTAAACAACGTTATGGTGCTTCTGTTATTCAGGATGTTCTGGGTGATCTGATGCAACGTAACTTTATTAATGCAATCATCGAACAAAAAATCAATCCAGCGGGTGCGCCAAGTTATGCGCCAGAGCAGTTCAAAGACGGCGAAGATTTCACTTATTCTGTAGAGTTTGAAGTGTATCCGGAAGTTGAGCTGAAAGACCTGGAAGCCATTGAAGTTGAAAAACCTGTTGTTGAAGTAAAAGACGAAGATGTTGATACAATGTTGGAAACATTGCGTAAGCAGCAGGCTGACTGGAAAGAAACCGAAGAAGCTGTTAGTGCAGAAGATCGTGTTACTGTTGACTTCAATGGTTCTGTTGATGGTGAAGAGTTTGAAGGCGGCAAAGCTTCTGACTTTGTTCTGGCTATGGGCCAGGGTCGTATGATCCCAGGTTTCGAAGAGGGCATTGTTGGTCATAAAACGGGTGAAGAGTTCACTATTGATGTGAACTTCCCAGAAGATTATCACGCTGAAAATCTGAAAGGTAAAGCAGCTAAGTTTGCGATCACTTTGAAAAAAGTGGAACAGCGTGAATTGCCGGAGTTGACTGAAGAATTCATCAAACGTTTCGGTATTGCTGATGGCACTGTTGACGGTTTGCGTGCAGAAGTACGTAAAAATATGGAACGTGAACTGAAAAATGCAGTTCGTAACCGTATTAAATCTCAGGTTATCGATGGCTTAGTTAAAGCTAACGAAATCGAAGTTCCGGCCGCTGTTGTTGATGGCGAAATTGATGTTCTGCGTCGTCAATCTGCCCAGCGTTTTGGTGGCAATGAAAAACAAGCGTTGGAATTGCCTCGTGAACTGTTTGAAGAACAAGCTAAACGTCGCGTTGTTGTTGGCCTGTTATTAGGTGAAGTTATCAGTAGCAATGAACTGAAAGCTGACGAAGAGCGTGTTAAAGGATTGATTGAGGAAATGGCTTCTGCCTATGAAGATCCTCAGGAAGTGATCGAATTCTATGGTAAGAACCAGGAATTGATGAGTAATGTGCGTAATATTGCTCTGGAAGAACAAGCTGTTGAAGTTCTTCTGGGTAAAGCAAAAGTTTCTGAAAAAGAAACAACTTTCAATGAGTTAATGAATCAGAATCAAATGGCATAAGCGTTGGCTTTGCTTGAGATAACGAGTTTATCATCTCTGTGAAATTGAACCCGCAGATAAATCTGCGGGTTTTTTTATGAATAAAAGGCAAAATTTTTCTTGAAAAAAGTGGGTTTAACCCCAGATCCTTTTCTACATTATGTATATGATTGCAAGATTTTTCAGGGGTAATCCTCCTTTGATTGATTAACTTTTGAATCATGGTCATCATCGCTTATCTCAAGTAGAATCGGTTATGAATGGCACCAACATGAATTCTATTAGGAGACGGAAATGTCATATAGCGACAAGCGGGATCAATATGTGCCTCATATGGCTTTGGTGCCGATGGTAATTGAACAGACTGCACGTGGAGAACGTTCGTTCGATATCTATTCACGCCTGTTAAAAGAACGTATTATTTTTCTGACCGGCCAGGTCGAAGATCATATGGCAAACCTGATTGTGGCCCAAATGTTGTTCCTTGAGGCAGAGAATCCGGAAAAAGATATTTTCTTATACATTAACTCCCCAGGTGGTGTGATTACTGCGGGCATGTCCATTTATGACACTATGCAGTTCATTAAACCGGATGTTAGTACCATTTGTATGGGGCAGGCATGTTCGATGGGGGCATTCTTGCTGACCGCCGGCGCAGAAGGAAAACGCATCTGTTTGCCAAATTCCCGGGTCATGATCCATCAACCATTAGGTGGTTTCCAAGGGCAGGCTACAGATATTGAGATCCATGCCCAGGAAATACTTAAAGTTAAATCGCGTATGAATGATTTGATGGCAAAACATACGGGAAAAACCCTTGAAGAAATTGAGAAAGATACAGAGCGTGATCGCTTCTTGTCAGCAAGTGAAGCCGTAGATTATGGGTTGGTTGATAAGATTTTCACCCATCGCGATTAATTTATTATTCCCGGAAGCTATAATATAAATATTCGCCTTACTATTTGGTAAGGCTATGTCATTCGGGGTAATAGCAGAGTTTCCTGCTTTGCCAGATGAATCTGGGGTAGCAGTTGATTAAAGTGAGGTTGTGACTGATGACAGATAAGCGCAAAGACGGTTCAGGAAAGCTGCTGTATTGCTCTTTCTGCGGGAAAAGCCAACATGAAGTGCGGAAATTGATTGCTGGCCCGTCAGTGTATATCTGCGATGAATGTGTGGATTTATGTAACGACATCATTCGCGAAGAAATTAAAGAGCTTGTACCACATCGTGAGCGTAGTGCATTACCAACTCCTCATGAAATTCGTCAGCATCTGGATGATTATGTTATCGGCCAGGAAACGGCGAAAAAAGTGTTAGCAGTTGCTGTTTATAATCACTACAAGCGGTTACGTAATGGTGATACCAGTAACGGTGTTGAATTAGGTAAAAGTAATATTCTGCTTATTGGGCCAACAGGGAGTGGTAAGACACTGCTGGCTGAAACACTGGCCCGTTATCTTGATGTTCCCTTTACTATGGCAGATGCGACTACGCTGACCGAAGCGGGATATGTGGGCGAAGATGTAGAAAACATTATTCAGAAGTTACTGCAAAAATGTGACTACGATGTGCAGAAAGCTCAACGCGGTATTGTTTACATTGACGAAATTGACAAAATTTCACGTAAATCTGATAACCCGTCAATTACCCGGGATGTTTCAGGGGAAGGTGTACAGCAAGCGCTGCTGAAACTGATTGAAGGTACAATTGCGGCGGTTCCTCCTCAAGGGGGGCGTAAGCATCCACAGCAAGAGTTTTTACAGGTAGATACCTCTAAGATCTTATTTATTTGTGGTGGTGCGTTTGCTGGATTGGATAAAGTGATTAGTCAGCGTTTAAATACCAGCACCGGTATTGGCTTTGGTGCGAAAGTCAAAGGTGAGTCAGAAAAAGCGACTGAAGGCGAATTATTTGCACAGGCTGAACCAGAAGATCTGATTAAATTTGGTCTGATCCCTGAGTTTATTGGGCGGTTACCTGTTGTTGCCACGCTTAATGAACTGAGTGAAGATGCGTTGATTCAGATTCTAAAAGAACCTAAAAATGCGCTGACTAAGCAGTATCAGGCACTATTTAACCTTGAAGGCGTCGATTTGGAGTTCAGAAGTGAAGCTCTGATTGCTATCGCTAAGAAAGCGGTGCTTCGTAAGACAGGGGCCCGTGGCCTGCGATCTATTGTTGAAGGTGCATTGCTGAATACGATGTACGATCTGCCATCAATGGAAAATGTTGGGAAAGTTGTTGTAGATGAATCTGTTATTAATGGTCAATCTGCACCATTACTGATTTACAGCAAGCCGGATGCTCAGGTTTCTGGTGAATAATTGAGGCCAAGACAGGGAATTCACTAAACGAGATATTATTGAATAAAATGAGGGGGTTGCCCTCATTTTGTTTTTAATTAAAGTATCATACCATTGAATGTTAAATTCCTGTCCCCATATATTTTATATTCTATGAAGTGAAACTCGTGAGAACCGTATTTCACGAGATTCCTTAAAAACTGGCGAAAGCTAAACGAAGAGAGAGCTCTATGAATCCTGAGCGTTCCGAACGCATAGAAACTCCTGTATTGCCTTTGCGCGATGTAGTGGTTTACCCGCATATGGTGATCCCTCTGTTTGTAGGGCGTGAAAAGTCTATTCACTGCCTGGAAGCAGCAATGGATCATGACAAACAGATCATGTTGGTTGCGCAAAAAGAAGCTTCAACTGATGAGCCAGGGGTTAATGACCTTTTCTCCGTTGGTACAGTAGCTTCTATTTTACAGATGTTAAAACTGCCAGATGGCACCGTAAAAGTACTTGTCGAAGGGTTGAAACGTGCCCGTATTACGACTCTGACTGACAATGGCGAACATTTTTCTGCTCAGGCTGAGTATCTTGATTCACCAATTGTTGATGAGCGTGAGCAGGAAGTTCTGATCAGAACGGCTATTAATCAGTTTGAAGGTTACATTAAGCTCAATAAAAAAATTCCGCCGGAGGTTTTGACCTCACTGCACAATATTGAAGATGTCGCTAAATTAGCTGATACAATCGCTGCTCATATGCCATTGAAACTCAGTGACAAACAGACTGTTCTGGAAATGTCTGATATTGTTGAGCGCCTTGAATATCTAATGGCAATGATGGAATCGGAAATTGATCTGTTACAGGTAGAAAAACGTATCCGTAATCGCGTGAAGAAACAAATGGAAAAGAGCCAGCGCGAGTACTACCTGAATGAACAGATGAAAGCGATTCAGAAAGAGTTGGGTGAAATGGATGATGCGCCTGATGAGTATGAGACTCTCAAACGCAAAATTGAAGCGGCAAAAATGCCAAAGGAAGCCCATGAAAAAGCGGAGGCTGAATTACAAAAGCTGAAAATGATGTCTCCTATGTCGGCGGAAGCGACGGTTGTCCGTAGCTACATTGATTGGATGGTACAGGTTCCGTGGGTTGTCCGTAGTAAAGTTAAAAAAGATTTGGTTAAAGCCCAGGAAACTTTAGATACTGACCATTATGGTTTGGAGCGCGTGAAAGAACGTATCCTTGAGTATCTGGCAGTACAAAGCCGAATCAGTAAAATTAAAGGGCCGATTTTATGTCTGGTTGGGCCTCCAGGTGTGGGTAAAACTTCTTTAGGACAATCTATCGCACGGGCAACCGGACGGAAATATGTGCGTATGGCACTGGGCGGAGTTCGTGATGAAGCGGAAATCCGTGGTCATCGCCGTACCTATATTGGCTCTATGCCGGGTAAATTGATTCAGAAAATGTCCAAAGTTGGGGTGAAAAATCCATTGTTCCTGTTGGATGAAATCGACAAGATGTCATCTGATATGCGTGGTGATCCAGCTTCTGCCTTATTGGAAGTTTTAGACCCGGAACAGAACGTGGCATTTAACGACCATTATCTGGAAGTCGATTATGATTTGTCAGATGTTATGTTTGTTGCAACATCCAATTCTATGAATATTCCAGCACCATTACTGGATCGTATGGAAATTATTCGTCTTTCCGGTTACACCGAAGATGAAAAACTAAATATTGCCAAACGTCATTTGCTGCCCAAGCAGATTGAGCGTAATGCCCTGAAAAAAGATGAATTAACTATTGATGACAGTGCCATTATTGGCATTATCCGTTATTACACCCGTGAAGCCGGAGTGCGTAGTTTAGAACGAGAAATTTCTAAACTGTGCCGTAAGACGGTGAAAACATTGCTTATGGATAAGAGCTTAAAACACATTGAGATCAATGCAGATAATCTGAAGGATTATCTGGGTGTTCAACGTGTGGATTATGGTCGTGCAGATACAGAAAACCGTATTGGTCAAGTCACAGGACTTGCATGGACTGAGGTTGGTGGTGATTTATTGACCATTGAAACCGCATGTGTTCCAGGGAAAGGTAAGCTAACCTATACCGGTTCATTAGGTGAGGTTATGCAGGAATCCATTCAGGCTGCATTGACTGTTGTTCGTGCCCGGGCTGATAAACTGGGTATCAATTCTGATTTCTATGAAAAGCGGGATATTCATGTCCACGTTCCTGAGGGTGCAACACCAAAAGATGGCCCAAGTGCAGGTATCGCTATGTGCACAGCATTGGTTTCCTGTCTAACAGGTAATCCAGTTCGGGCTGATGTTGCTATGACGGGTGAAATTACTCTGCGTGGTTTGGTTTTGCCAATCGGTGGTTTGAAAGAGAAACTATTGGCTGCGCATCGAGGTGGCATTAAAACAGTCTTGATTCCGGAAGAGAATAAACGTGATCTGGAAGAAATTCCTCAAAACATTATTGCGGATCTACAGATCCATCCGGTTAAGCGTATTGAAGATGTTTTAGCTATTACATTGCAGGATCCTGCGTTTGGCGCGGAATTAGTGTCAGTTAAATAGTATAAAAATAATGAACGATCTCAAGAGCTATGGATGAAATATAGGCTGGTAAGTGAATTCAGGCTTACCAGCTTTTTTTGTATTGTTAACTTGGATGAATTGTCTAATAAATATTTTGCTGTTTTATGATTTCTTGCCAATACCGGAAAGGATTGATATAACGGCACTGCTATCGGGTTATCCGTTAGGATTCTGATGCGATAGTAAAATACTATATGGGGATGATAAGAGTGAATAAATCACAACTGATCGACAAAATTGCTGCTGGCTCTAATATTTCTAAAGCCGCTGCCGGGCGTGTAGTAGATGCATTCATTTCTTCTGTAACTGGTGCATTGAAAGATGGCGATGATGTTGCTCTGGTGGGATTCGGTACTTTTGCTGTTCGTGAACGTTCTGCACGTACTGGTCGTAACCCTCAAACAGGGAAAGAGCTCAAAATTGCTGCGGCTAAAGTACCTGCTTTCCGTCCAGGTAAGGGTTTGAAAGACGCGGTTAACGAGTAACACAAACCAAATATTCTTTGTCAACGTCTGTTATATTGGTAAACATAGACTGACGAGACAGATTTGGTAAGCTAAAATAGAAGCGCATCAATTGATTGGTGCGCTTTTTTTCTCTTAACGCTTGAATTAGCGTAATATGGCGTTTTCTATTTCACCAAAGCGGAGTTTTGCCTCTTTATGATGGACAACCTACGCACGGCGGCAAACAGTCCTGTGCTTAAAATCGTGCTGGCTCTCATTATCCTGTCTTTTGTACTGACGGGGGTTGGGGGCTACTTGACAAGTGGAACTGATAGTTATGCTGCCGAAGTGAATGGTCAGACTATTAGTCGTACTCAATTGGAGCAGGCGTTTCAGCAAGAGAGAAACACGTTGCAAGAACAACTGGGAGATAAATTCTCTGTGTTGGCAAGTGACGAACAAAGTATGAAGCAGATTCGTAGCCAGGCTTTGGAACGCCTGATTAATAACGTGTTGATTGAGCAATATTCCCGTGAATTGGGTTTATCTGCCAGTGATGAGCAAGTTAAGGATTCTATCCGAAATACCCCTTATTTTCAGACAAACGGTAAATTTGATAACAACAAATATCTGGAACTGCTCAACCGTTTCAATTTTAGTCCGGATATTTTTGCTGAACAAACACGCCAGAATTTAATTAATCAGCAATTACTTATGGTTTTTTCTGGTAGTGAAATAGCATTGTCTGGTGAAGCAAAACTCAATGCTGAATTGCTTTTGCAAAAGAGAACAGTCCGTCTGGCTACACTGGAGCTGAAGAAAATTCAGGCGCAGCAAGAAGTGACAGATAAAGATTTACAGGATTATTATGTTCGAAATAAGAACAGCTTTATTGCTCCTGAAGAAGTGAAAGTCAGCTATATAAAAATGGATGCTGTAAATGAAATGGATAAAGTTTCAGCCACATCCGCTGATATTGATACTTACTATGAGCACAACTTGAAGCGCTATACTCAATCAGAGCAGAAAAAGTACAGTCTGATTCAGCTTGCAACTGAAACAGAAGCCAAAGTAGTGCTTGATGAGCTGAATAAAGGTGCTGATTTTGGTAAATTGGCGACTAAAAAATCCACAGATAAGTTTTCAGCGAAAAATAATGGTAATATTGGCTGGATGGAAGCGGATTCTCTTCCTGAAGAGATGAAAAAAGCTAACTTGAAAGAGAAAGGCCAAACTTCTTCTGTGATTAAAGTTCCTAATGGTTTCGCTATTTTCCATTTAGATGATGTTAAGCCTCAAATAACTAAGCCTTTGTCTGAAGTTCGCCCTGAAATTGAGAAAATAGTTAAGCAGGAAAAGGCGGTAGATGCTTTCTATGCTCTGCAACAGAAGGTCAGTGATGTGGCTACCAGCGATAATGAATCTTTAGCTGCTGCTGAGGAAGTTTCAGGTATTAAAGTTGTGACGACTAATTGGTTTGATCGCAATAATGTGCCGGCAGAGATTAACTTTAATTCTGTTATTCATGCAATTTTTGAAGGTAATCTTGTTGATGGGCAAGGGCCAACAGGCACTAACTCTGATGTGATCTCAGTTGACGGTGATCGTGCGTTTGTTCTGCGTGTAGATAATTACAAACCAGAAACAGTACAGCCATTTGAGAAAGTTAAAGAACAGGTTGTCGAACTAGTTAAGCGTCAGAAAGCTGAAAAACAGCTTCAAATTGAAAGTGAGAGATTACTTGCTGCCTTAAAAGAAGGTAAAGGTGAACAAGCTCTGAAGGATGCAGACATCCATTTTGGTGAATCTCAGGTTATTCAGCGTATGCCTCAAAATAATGTATTGGTTGATGCGGTATTTGCTTTACCACAGCCAAAAAAAGATAAGGCAGAGTATGGTTTAGCGAAAAATAATTTGGATGATGTTGTTTTGATTCAATTGGATAAAGTGACTCCAGGGGTTATATCTGGGGAGCAAATTAAAAGCATGACTGATGGTTACCAGAGTGAAATGGGTAACGCGATGTTGGAGTCTTTACTGATTAGCTTACGTGAAAAAGCCAAAATTAAGTTCGGTCATATCGAATAAAAATTTGCGGCGAATATCGCAAATATCTTTGTAATTATCTTGCTAACAAAGGCCGCTTTCGCGGCCTTTCGCATATCTGATACTCGTCTATTGTGCTCAAATTTATCTGTGGCAATCTTTTTTGCACTGATAAAACACGGAGGAATGAGTATGAAAAAATCGGGAATTTTATCTGTTTTGCTTGCTGGCTTGCTTTATACGTGTGGAGGGCAATTTGCAATTGCTGCTGAACAAGTAAAAGACAAAGTAGCTAAAACAGCCAGTACTACAAGTAATTCTTCATCAGAAAAGCAGTTACAGCCGCAAGATGCTTTGAAAGTAGAAGAAAAGGGAAAGGTGAATATCAATACTGCAAGTGCAGAAGAATTAGCAAAAGCACTGAATGGTATTGGGGTGAAAAAAGCACAGGGAATTGTTGAGTATCGTGAAAAACACGGCTCATTTACTGCTGTGGAACAGTTACAGGAGGTTCAGGGAATAGGGCCAGTTTTTATTGAACGAAACAGAAGTAAGTTGAGCTATTAGTAGCCATCCAGCATCCTCATTCATGATTTATTTTGTGAGTGGGGATGTTGTGATCGGGGTTGCAAATAAATCACTTTAATTCGTGTAAATTTTTTGTTTTGCTATTGTTAACCAAGCTTGGTCAGATGAGTGATGTTAACGTTAGGAAATATTATGAGTTCAATTATAAAAGTTCATGGTTATCATATCGATTTATTTCAACATGTAAACAATGCCCGCTATTTGGAGTTTATGGAAAGTGCTCGATGGGAATGGCTATATAAGCACTCTGTAGTGGAATGGATACAGAAAAATAATGTTGGGTTTGCGGTGGTTAACATGAATATTAATTATCGTAGTTCAGCCGTTCTTGGTGATGAATTGGAAGTGGATTGCCGATTGACAGAGTTGAGAAACAGAAGTGGTGTATTTTCGCAGGAAATAATACGCAAGAGGGATAATCAACTCATTACAGATGCTAAAACCACGTTTGTGTGGATTGATAGGAAAACGCAAAAAGCATTGTCTATTGAAGGTGAATTACGTGAAATAATGGGAGCTTTGATGAAAACGGGACAATGAGAGGAGAATGTTCTCATTGTCCTTTGGATTAAGATAAATGTGTTTTTGCTTTCATTTCAGTCATTATTTTCTCAGGCGCATTCAGATATTGTTCCAGTCCGCTAGCTCTGAGATGACAAGCTGCACATGTACCACAGCCATTACCTTGAATGCCGTTATAACAAGTCAGTGTCTGGCTACGGATGAAATCTAAATGCTGATAGTAGTCGGACAATGCCCAAGTTTCAGCTTTATTGAGCCACATCAATGGAGTTTCAAAGCGGATATCACGGGCAATGCCAAGGCTTACCGCTTTATTCAGTGCCTTGACAAATTCATCACGGCAATCAGGGTAGCCGGAGAAGTCAGTCTCGCATACGCCAGTGATAACGGTTTCAGCTTCAACTTGGTAAGCATATATAGCAGCTAAGGTCAGGAACAAAATATTGCGGCCAGGGACAAATGTGCTGGGTAGAGTACTTTTTTTACTTTCACTATAGTTAGGAACAGGGATGTTATCACGCGTCAGACTGCTGAGGGCTAGTTCGTTAAGTAATGTGACATCAATTACCTTATGTGCAACAGCACCAAGAGAATGGCTAATATTACGTGCAACATCAATTTCGGCACGATGGCGTTGGCCATAATCAAAAGTGACACAATGTACTTCGTCATATTGATTAATTGCTTGAATCAGACATGTAGTGGAATCTTGCCCACCACTGAATACAACAACAGTTCGTCTCATTGTAACATCCTCATTGGAATAAAACGGCTATGTTACTTATAACCCTGGAGATTGGGTAGCTGCTTTAGGTAAGGTGAGATATCGCCGATATTATTTTTTACCCAATCCGGGTTGTAATAAGTGTCGAGATAACGTTCACCGCTGTCACACAGTAAGGTGACTATTGCTCCTTGTTCTCCACGTTCATGCATTTGATGGGCAAGCAGGAGTGCACCCCAAACGTTGGCCCCCGTAGATGCTCCAACTTTTCTGCCCAGTAATTTTTCCAGCCAATAAATCGTTGCAATGCTGGCACAATCCGGTATTTGTATCATGTCATCGATAACGGTAGGAATAAAAGAAGGCTCTGCCCGGGGACGGCCAATACCCTCAATTTTGCTGCTGTAATTGCCACGTATATCACAACAATTTTGACGGTAGCAGTCATAAAATACAGAGTTTTCTGGATCAACAACAATCAGTTTGGTGTTGTACCCCTGGTAACGGATATAGCGTCCTAATGTTGCGGAAGTCCCGCCAGTGCCAGCGCTCATAACGATATAATCTGGTTCAGGAAAGGGTTCCATTTGCATCTGGCGGAAAATACTTTCAGCAATATTATTATTACCCCGCCAGTCTGTTGCACGTTCAGCATAAGTGAATTGATCCATATAATGACCATTTAATTCTTTCGCTAGTTGTTCTGATTCGTCATAAATTTGCGCTGGATGATTAACAAAATGGCATTTACCGCCGTAGAATTCAATTTCTTGAATTTTACGTTTTGCGGTGTATGAGGGCATAACCGCAATAAAAGGTAATCCAAGTAGACGGGCAAAATAGGCTTCGGATACAGCAGTACTACCAGATGAGGATTCAATAATTGGAGTACCTTCCTTAATCCAGCCATTGATAAGTGCGTAAAGGAATAAAGAACGGGCAAGTCTGTGTTTTAGACTGCCGGTCGGGTGGGTACTTTCATCTTTCAGATATAAATGGATACCTGGAAAAGCCGGTAAATTAAGGCGGATGAGATGAGTATCAGAACTGCGTTGGTAATCTGCCTGAATCTCTTTGATTGCCTTGGTTGTCCAGCTGTGCGACATAAATTGTTCACTCTTAATTAGAATATGATTGATGATGAGTAGATTAACTTTATACTGGGAGAAATGGGTTGTTATTTTTTTCAATATGTGGTTTCTTTATGGAAAAATTTTCTATAAGAGGTGGCTATGTTAGATAAAATAGACCGCAAGTTGCTTAAGTTACTACAGAAAGATTGTAGCCTGTCTCTGAATGCGTTGGCGGAAGCTGTTAATCTTACCTCTACCCCTTGCTGGAAACGTTTAAAACGGCTTGAAGACGAAGGCTATATCGTTGGCAAAGTTGCTCTGCTTGATAGTGAAAAATTAGGACTAGGGTTGACAGTGATTGTCATGATCAGAACTCAGCAGCATAACAGTAGTTGGTATGAGGAATTTGTTGCATTTATAAAGCAAATGCCAGAAGTTCTGGCTTTTTACCGTATGGCCGGTGAATGTGATTATCTGATGCATGTAGAAGTTGTGGATATGAAAAGCTATGATCTCTTCTACAAGCGCATGGTTAATGGTGTTTCGGGATTGATTGATGTTACATCCAGCTTTGCAATGGAAAAAATCAAGTACACTACAGCATTACCGATACCAGATTAACTAATGATTATTCAATGAGTTAACTTCATTATTCTGAATGTTGTTCAACATTTATACTATCTATTTCTATTTCAGGATATACGCGTGTGAGATTATTTTCTCAATTAAGCTGGTACTTCCGCAGCGAGTGGCGTCGCTATCTTGGCGCAGTGACTCTGCTTATTATCATCTCTATTCTGCTACTGGTTCCTCCATATCTGGTGGGCGTAATTGTTGACGGCATCCGTGCTGGTTCTATGCCATCTCACCAACTGATGGTGTGGATTGGTGTTATGCTGGTCATTGCATTGATTGTTTATATTCTGCGTTATATATGGCGCTTATGGTTGTTTGGGGCGTCATATCGATTAGCGGTTAAATTACGGAATAATTTTTACCGGCAGCTTAGCCGACAAACCCCTGAGTTTTATCTGCGTCACCGTACGGGTGATTTGATGGCCCGTGCTACTAATGATGTGGACCGTGTGGTATTTGCTGCGGGTGAAGGGGTGCTCACTTTAGTTGACTCGTTGGTTATGGGTTGCGCAGTGCTGATTATGATGAGTGTACAAATTAGTTGGCAGTTAACTTTATTATCTTTGTTACCTATGCCAATTATGGCAATCATCATTAAACGATATGGTGATCAACTTCATCATCGTTTCAAATCTGCACAAGGTGCCTTTTCTGCTCTGAATAACCAGGCTCAGGAAAGTCTGACCAGCATTCGCATGATCAAGGCGTTTGGTCTTGAAGATCTGCAATCAAATCAGTTTGAACAGGTTGCTGTGGAAGCTGGTCGTAAGAATATGTATGTTGCCAGGGTGGATGCCCGATTTGATCCGACGATTTTTATTGCTATCGGTATGTCAAACTTTCTGGCTATCGGTGGTGGTAGCTGGATGGTGCTGAATGGCATTTTGACTCTTGGGGAGCTTACTAGCTTTGTGATGTACCTTGGCCTGATGATTTGGCCAATGTTAGCGCTGGCATGGATGTTTAATATCGTTGAACGGGGAAGTGCTGCATACAGCCGTATCCGTAGCTTGTTGCAGGAGCCTCTGGTTATTGCGGATGGTAACCGTCATTTATCTCCTGAGCGTAGTGTTCTGAATGTGAATATCAACGCGTTTCATTATCCGCAAAGTAACAAAACTATTTTAAGTCAAATTAACTTCCGGTTATCACCCGGACAGTTACTGGGGATATGTGGCCCAACCGGTTCCGGTAAGAGCACACTACTTGCGTTGATACAGAGACAGTTTGATGTGACTGATGGGGAAATTCTTTTCCAGTCGATTAAAATTGCAGATATCCGGTTAGATGAATGGCGAGCACGGTTTGCCGTTGTCAATCAAACTCCTTTTCTATTTTCAGATACAGTTGCCGGGAATATTGCTTTGGGACGTCCTGAGGCAACACAGGAACAGATCGAAGAAGTTGCCCGTCTTGCCAATGTTCATGAAGATATTCTTCGTTTACCTGAAGGGTACCAGACGGAAGTGGGCGAGCGTGGAGTGATGCTTTCTGGTGGGCAGAAGCAGCGCATCTCTATTGCAAGAGCGTTGCTTTTAGATGCAGAGATTTTGATTCTGGATGACGCTTTATCTGCGGTTGATGGGCAAACTGAACACAATATCTTACAAAACCTCAACCAGTGGAGACAACAACGCACGGTTATTATCAGTGCCCATCGCCTGTCTGCATTAACTGATGCTAATAATATTCTGGTGATTCAGCAAGGTTCTGTTATACATCAAGGGCGGCATCAGCAACTGGCGGAGCAGCCAGGATGGTATCGTGATATGTATCATTATCAGCAGCTTGAAGCAGCATTGGATGACGAGGAAACCACAGAGGGAGATAAAGATGACTAAGGTTCGCCGATTGTGGCCGTCTTTGAAACGTTTGCTGGTTTATGGAAAAAATTATCGTAAGCCGTTGGGGCTGGCGGTACTAATGCTGTGGGGGGCTGCAATTGCGGAAGTAAGTGGTCCGATTTTGGTTAGTTACTTTATCGATAATATGGTTGCAACGGGTAATATGCCAGCAGGAGTGATTATTGGGCTGTCTGTAACCTTTATTTCTCTGCAACTGATTACGGCCGCATTACACTATTTCCAGACTTTATTGTTCAATCAAGTGTCAGTTGATGTGGTTCAGCAACTTCGTACTGATGTGATGAATGCAGCATTGCGCCAGCCTTTGAGTGCTTTTGATAATCAACCGGTAGGGCAATTGATTTCCCGTGTAACGAATGATACTGAGGTCATTAAAGATCTTTATGTCAATGTGGTTCCTACGGTATTCCGTAGTATAGCGTTGATTGGTACGATGATGATTGCCATGTTTGTGCTGGAATGGCGTATGGCATTGATTGCAATTCTTATTTTTCCTGCCGTGTTGATTGTCATGGCGATATACCAGCATCTAAGTACGCCAATTGTCCGACGGGTACGCAGTTATTTAGCTGATATTAATGATAACTTTAATGAGATCATCAATGGCATGAGTGTTGTTCAGCAGTTCCGGCAGCAGGCTCGTTTTGGTGAACGTATGTTGTCAACAAATCGTGCTCATTATAAAGCGAGAATGCAGGCATTGCGATTAGATGGGATTTTGTTACGCCCATTACTAAGTTTATTGTCTACTATGGTGTTGTGCGGTCTTATTGTTTTGTTTGGGTTCAGTGGGGCAGGAGTGATTGGTGTCGGGGTATTGTATGCTTTTATCAATTATCTTGGGCGGTTGAATGAACCACTAATCGAACTGACTTCTCAACAATCAATCCTGCAACAGGCTGTAGTTTCTGGTGAGAGGATATTTGAATTAATGGATAGCCCTCAACAAGGTTATGGCATGGATAGTCAACCATTATCCAATGGTCGAATTGATATAGAAAATGTCAGTTTTTCCTACCAGGGTGACAAAATAGTTTTACAAGATATTAATTTACAGGTTCCGGCTTATGGTTTTATTGCTTTGGTTGGTCATACCGGTAGTGGAAAAAGTACGCTGGCAAATTTACTGATGGGATATTACCCGTGGCAGAAAGGGGAGATTTACCTTGATAGCCGGCCTGTATCGTCTCTGTCTCATTCGGTATTACGCAATGGTGTGGCAATGGTTCAGCAGGATCCAGTTGTTCTTGCTGACTCTTTCTTTAACAATGTTACGCTTGGTCGAAATATTTCAGAAGAGAAAGTTTGGCAGGTACTGGAAACTGTGCAATTAGCTGAGTTAGTGCGTATGCTTCCTGATGGCCTTCATACTATCTTGGGAGAACAGGGCAATACGTTGTCAGCTGGCCAAAAACAATTGCTTGCTATGGCGAGAGTGTTAGTGCAAGCACCGCAAATTTTGATCCTTGATGAAGCGACAGCAAATATTGATTCTGGTACGGAACAGGCGGTACAACAGGCTTTAAGATTGATTCGTCAGCAAACAACGTTGATCGTGATTGCTCATCGTCTGTCTACCATTGTGGAGGCTGATAATATTTTGGTGCTGCATCGTGGTGCAGTTGTTGAACAAGGACGCCATCAACAATTATTGATAAGACGTGGGCGTTATTATCAGATGTATCAGTTACAACAAGTAAGCAATACATTAAATGAATGTAGCATAATCTCTGAGGAAGAGATGTTGGTTTAATCAGATTTGCACTGATTTGGTGCGCTAACTGGAGAGTACATTCGTTGCTCTCCTCTCTTCTTCTCCCCTTACTCTATTATTACTTGATTTTTATATATTTCTAATTTCTGGCACACCATTTGCTATTCCTTTATTGCAAACACAATCGCCGGATGGCAGGGGGATATATGAAGCTCATTACGACAATTATAAAACCATTCAAATTGGAGGATATTAGGGAGGTTCTCTCTGGTCTTGGTGTTCAAGGATTGACTATAACAGAGGTAAAAGGATTTGGTCGTCAAAAAGGGCATGCGGAGCTTTATCGTGGAGCTGAATATAGCGTCAATTTTTTACCTAAGGTGAAGGTAGATATTGCTGTAGCAGATGAGTTAGTTGAGGAGGTAATTCATGCAATTCAGCAATCGGCTTTCACTGGAAAAGTTGGCGACGGTAAAATTTTTGTCGTCGAATTACAACAGGCTATCCGTATCAGAACTGGTGAGATTAATGATGCGGCACTGTAAGTCACTGATAGAGACGATATATATGAAAAGACAATTCTCTGTGGCTACCGGTGTTGTGGCCAGTTTTTTACCATCATTATCTCAGGCAGCGGAAGGTGTTGCTGATAAAGCCGATAATGCTTTTATGATGGTTTGTACAGTACTTGTTCTGTTTATGACAATTCCGGGAATTGCTCTATTTTATGGTGGATTGTTACGGAGTAAAAACGTTTTATCACTGATGGTTCAGGTTATGGTGAGCTTTGCTCTGGTATGTGTATTGTGGGTGATTTACGGTTATAGTCTGGCTTTTGAGCCAGGGAATGGTTTTTTTGGTAGTTTTAGTCAAATGATGCTAAAGAATTTGGCACTCACCAACTTAAGTGGCAATTTTTATCAGTTAATTCATGTGGCATTTCAGGGCTCTTTCGCTTGTATCACAGTTGCTTTGATTATTGGTGCGCTGGGGGAGCGTATTTATTTTCCGGCTTTGTTAATTTTCAGTGTGCTGTGGTTGACGTTTTCTTACTTGCCTATGGCACATATGGTTTGGGGTGGTGGTATTCTTTCACAGGATGGTGCGCTGGATTTTGCTGGTGGTACAGTTGTACATATTAATGCTGCTGTAGCTGGATTGGTTGGTGCTTACTTATTGGGAAAACGTACTGGTTTTGGGAAAGAAGCATTTAAACCGCATAACTTGCCGATGGTCTTTATCGGTACTGCTGTGCTCTATATCGGTTGGTTTGGTTTTAATGCGGGTTCTGCTGGGGCTGCTAATGAAATCGCTGCTCTGGCATTTTTGAATACAATTGTGGCGACTGCCGCCGCTATTCTGTCATGGGTTTTTGCAGAATGGCTTTTCCGTAATAAACCTTCTCTTTTAGGGGCATGCTCAGGCTGTATAGCCGGATTGGTTGGTATTACACCTGCTGCGGGAATGGTTGGTGTTGGTGGTGCACTAATTATTGGCTTAATCGCGGGTTTTGCCGGGCTTTGGGGAGTGGTGGCCTTAAAACGGTGGTTACGCGTTGATGATGTGTGTGATGTATTTGGTATACATGGCGTATGTGGGATCGTGGGTTGCCTCCTAACTGGAGTTTTTTCGGCGAAATCATTGGGCGGAACCGGTTATGCAGAGGGTATAACTATGTTGGAACAAGTGAGTATTCAGGCTTTTAGTATATTGATTTGTGTGGTTTGGTCAGTAATTGTTTCTTTTATTGCTTTTAAAATAGCAGATCTGCTGGTAGGGCTGCGGGTTTCTGTTGAAATTGAAAGAGAAGGTCTGGATATTAATTCCCATGGAGAGAGCGCTTATAATTAATCTGTGATATAAACAGGCAGCAATAAGATCGTAAGTGTGATGCTAATTTCTTATTTGCTGCCCTTATTATTTTTATCTGTGTCGTTTCCTGATTAGCCCTTCTTGCACAGTGGAAGCAACAAGCACACCTTCATGATTATAAATTTGTCCACGAACAAAACCACGGGCCCCAGAAGCTGATGGACTATCTATAGCATAGAGTAACCAGTCGTCTAGTTTAAACGGGCGATGGAACCACATAGAGTGGTCAATAGTTGCTATCTTAATATCTTTCTCAAGGAATCCAACACCGTGTGGCTGTAATGCTGTTGGTAGGAAATTAAAATCAGAGGCATATCCGAGCAGATATTGATGCATAAAAGGATCAGCTGGCATATCGCCATTACTACGGAACCAAACATAGCGTACAGGTTCTTCTGGTAGGTAATTGAATGGGCTGTAATATTTTACTGGTCTCATTTCTAACGGGCAGGGGCGGAGAAAAATATTCTGCA
Organism: Photorhabdus sp. RM322S; assembly: GCF_042879395.1. Lineage (NCBI taxonomy): Bacteria > Pseudomonadati > Pseudomonadota > Gammaproteobacteria > Enterobacterales > Morganellaceae > Photorhabdus > Photorhabdus sp. RM322S. Next base: position 57,538 of record NZ_JBHFKW010000014.1, on the reverse strand, counting down.
TCTTCTGTGGCAGTAGATGCGACATTTTTTTTGCAATTTCGTCCTGAGGGATAAGTTCTTCTGGATAGGGGACATCTGGCATCATATTTTGGTGTTCAAAACTTTCTTCATGACTTTGGAATGAGGCGGTCATATAAAAGATAGGCTTACCATTTTGAATCGCACTGACTCGCCGGGCACTGAAACTTCCTCCGTCGCGCAGGATCTCGACATCATAGACGATGGGTTTGCTACTGTCACCGGGGCGTAAGAAATAGCTATGGAAAGAGTTGCTCATCCGGTCATCAACAACGGTTTGTTTGGCAGCATAAAGTGCCTGACCAATCACTTGTCCCCCGAAAACCTGAGGAAAGCCCAAATCTTTACTTTGCCCCCGGTAAATACCTTCCTCAATTTTTTCTAAGTTCATCAAATTTATCAGATTCTTTAATGACTTGCTCATAATATACCTTTGTTTTCTATTTGGTTATCAGAGAGTACAAGAGATGATTATTGTCCCATTAATAGATGATAAATAAATAACTAAATTGTAAATGTTTTAAGTCCTGATAGTAGTGCAATAAAGAATATGAGATTAATTGGAGTTTTATATTCAAGTTTTTAATCTATAATCCAGGCGGTTTAGATTTAACGGCTTGATATTTCAATTTATTTTATTATTTACATAGATTAGTTAATAGTGGAGGAATGTGTATGAAATTATGGCAGCTCCCTGCGAGCGTATTACTGGCGGTTGCTTTGGTTGGATGTAATGGTAAAGGTCCTGAGATAGTAGATACTCAGGTGGAAGAGATTGAAAATCCAGTAAAACGCTCTTTTGTTGAAGGCAATATTAATATATTGCAGCGTATAGCGTTGCCAGAGGATGCGGTTCTGACAGTGACTTTATCTGATATATCTTTGGCTGATGCACCTTCAGTTACTCTGTCTAAAAAGATAGAACGTTTAGGTGGGAAACAATCACCTTTCCATTTTGTTCTGCCTTACCGGCCAAGCGAAATTAAGCCACATGCACGTATTGTTGTCAGCGCTTCTGTTTCGCTGCATAATCGTTTGATGTTTGTTACAGATACTGCATATGAAGTGATTAATAACGGACAGACTAAAGATATCGAAATTACGTTGAAAGCTGTCAGATGATACATTTTCTTATGTATTTACCTCACAATGTGCAATAAAGCATCATTCGGGTCTGCTTATCTTGCTATTTAGATAGGTATGAATGATAATGGCGCCGCTTTGAAGTTAAAGCAACACGTCAATGGGGGCTCTGTTGGTTCTCCCGCAACGCTAACTTGTTAACTTGGTCAGGTCCGGAAGGAAGCAGCCATAGCAGGGGATGTGTGTGCCGGGATGTCGCTGGCAGAGCCCTCACCAATTTTATTGGTAATCCAATTAAGCCGATAGAACTTTACCGGCCCGGATCACTTTCTACCTGATGAAAACTATTTTAGCGAACGTATTTCCACACTGAAGGTGGAATTCTATCGTATAGTTTATTCATGGTCAGCTCAGCTAGTCGGTGATCCGCAGCAGAGTAGAATAGTTCAAGTTCATCTCCTGAAAGTTCATATTTATTCTTTTCAATCACACGTTCCAGTGTATCAATCGTGGTGCATTTTCTTAAACGCATCAGATAATCAGTTTTAGTCATAGTCGCCTTTCTTATTTAATATATATAAAAAATTATTTAGTGAAATATTCAATCAAATTTTGCTCAGGGAGCAATTTAAATCGTGTAACAGGATACTGGTTAAATATTCATTAGTTTTTACCATTCCGTAAGTTCAGAAAAGCTAATCTTAATTCGCTTCCAAACAAAGTATAAGTATATGTATTATCAAAAAATTTATCAATTCAAGTGAGAAGGCTGAAATCATCAGAATATTTTATTTTAAAGTGCCAAACTAAAATTGATATGTACTCAATCAATTCATTTAGCTTTAAATTATTCTGAGACGTAAGAGTTATTTACACAACCAGTCTCAATGTACTCTGTCACTAGAGGTGCCTTTTGCCTTAGATTCTCACATCAGTATTTTAATTCAGCAATGTCACGTTATCCTAGTGAATATTCATCCATGCTATGTATCTCCCCGTATATGTATGGCATTACTTAATTTGAGTCAAACACTAAACATATGCACGTATTATAGAAAATTTCTTTCGAGAGATTATTATTATGTGTCTATAATCGTTCTTTGGGATTATTTATCTTTTTTACAGGCAACTCCGATTTGCTTTTAGTAAATCAGAATCTCCTCTTAAACAAAAACTCATGCCTTAACGTAATAAACTATAAATATCGGCTAGTATATGAGAGTTAATATGTCGGCTTATATAAAACAGTATTATCCTCAGATACCCGTAACAGCAGATTATAGCCTGATGGCTACAATAATCAATGAATATAACATCATTATTACATAAGTCACTATGCGCTGGTATTGTTTTTTGTCATTTAGTGTAAAAAAAGATAAAGCAAATTTTGTCCAACAATTTTATCGTTAATTTTATTAAAGTTAGTAATGCTTGGATTTTTAAAGGTATTTTCTACTCATAAGTGGTAATTTTAATTAAATTTTAACGAATTTATGCGCGAGTTAAGCGAGCAGATTAGTGTTCAGAATCCTGCCTGATGCGGGCAACTATTATATTTAAGAAGGCCGTTTTAACGGCCTTCTGATTATTGTTTAGTTGCATTAGTGAGATTCTGACGCGGGTTCAATCTCCTCCGCTTTCTTACTAAAACGTCGTTTGATAACTACAAAGAACACCGGTACGAAAAAGATAGCTAGCGAGGTTGCAGCAATCATTCCGCCCAATACTCCGGTACCCACTGCGTTTTGAGAGCCGGAGCCTGCACCATTACTCAGTACTAGAGGGATAACACCCAGCATAAATGCCAGTGATGTCATTAGGATTGGACGAAGACGCATTCTTACGGCATCTAGTGTAGCTTCTATCAACCCTTTTCCTTCTTTTTCCATCAGGTCCTTAGCGAACTCAACGATTAGGATTGCGTTCTTTGCCGATAAGCCGATGGTAGTCAACAAGCCGACTTTAAAGTAAACATCGTTATCCAAGCCTCGGAATGTTGTTGCTAACAAGGCTCCAACGATACCCAGTGGTACTACCAGCATAACTGAGAATGGAATTGACCAGCTTTCATACAGTGCAGCCAGACAGAGGAATACCACTATCAATGACAGTGCATAAAGTGCAGGTGCCTGATTACCTGACAGGCGTTCCTGATAAGACATGCCTGTCCAGTCGAAACCGATTCCATTTGGTAACTGGGATGCTAATTTTTCCATCAGAGCCATTGCATCACCGGTACTTTTACCTGGAGCTGCTTCACCCAGAATTTCCATTGATGGCAAACCATTATAACGTTCCAAACGTGGCGAGCCATAGGTCCATGGTTCTTTAGACATATCTGCAAAAGCAGATAATGGAACCATTTCACCCTGTTTGTTACGGACATACAGTTTGTAGATATCACCTGGCAGCATACGATAAGGTGCTTCTGATTGAACATAAACTTTTTTGACACGACTACGGTCGATAAAGTCGTTCACATAGTTGCCACCAAACATCGTGCTTAGTGTCGAGTTGATATCAGAGATGGAAACACCTAAAGCTTCTGCCTTTTCCTGATCAATTCTAACCCGATACTGAGGGGTATCTTCCTGACCATTAGGGCGAACACCCACTAACATATCTGGATGTTGTTGTATCATGCCAAGCAATTGGTTACGTGCTTCGGTCAGTTTATTATGTCCAAGGTTTGCTTTGTCAATTAATTCGAAATCAAAGCCGGTTGCTGAACCTAACTCTACAATTGCCGGGATGTTAAACGCAAAAACCATACCTTCTTTGATTTTCTGGAAGTGAGCACTTGCCCTGGCAACAATAGCAGGTACTTTTCTTTCAGCATCAGAACGCTCACTCCAGTCTTTCAGGCTTATAAATGCTAGACCAGTGTTTTGCCCCTGACCACTGAAACCAAAGCCACTTACTGTAAATACAGAAACTACAAGATCTTTTTCTTCTGTATTGAAGTAGTCACTTATTTTATCCAGAACTTCCTGTGTCTGTTCCTGTGTTGCACCTGAAGGTAATTGAACCATTGTCAGCAATACCCCTTGATCTTCTTCAGGAAGGAAGGAGGATGGCAGACGAGTGAACATGACAGCCATACCAGCAACCAGCAATACATAAATCACCAGATAGCGGCCTGTATTGCGCAGAATACGGCCGATACTGTCAGTATAGTGGTGGGTACTTTTATCAAATATGCGGTTGAACCAGCCAAAGATCCCAGTCTGTTTACCGTGGCTGCCTTTAGCAATGGGTTTCAACATGGTGGCGCACAGAGCAGGTGTTAGGATTAATGCTACCAGTACAGACAGTACCATTGCAGATACAATAGTGATCGAGAATTGACGATAAATCGCACCGGTTGAACCGCCGAAGAAGGCCATTGGGACAAATACAGCAGACAGCACCATGGCAATACCAACCAAGGCGCTTTGGATTTGCCCCATTGATTTCCTGGTTGCTTCTTTCGGCGACAGGCCCTCTTCCTGCATAACACGTTCAACGTTTTCCACCACAACAATGGCATCATCTACCAGTAAGCCAATCGCGAGAACCATGGCAAACATAGTTAATGTATTTATTGAATAACCAAATGTGGCGAGTATTGCAAATGTTCCGAGTAGTACGACTGGAACCGCAATGGTTGGAATAAGTGTTGCTCGGAAGTTTTGTAGGAATAGGTACATAACCACGAACACTAGCATAATTGCTTCAACCAGTGTTTTCACTACTTCGTTAATAGAGATTTTAACGAATGGAGTGGTGTCATATGGATAGACGATTTTCAGCCCATGAGGGAAGAAAGGCTCCATATTTTTTAGCGCTTCTTTTACCGCTTTTGACGTATCCAGAGCGTTAGCACCTGTTGCTAGTTTGATACCGACGCCAGCAGCCGGTTTACCGTTAAAACGGGCAATGATATTGTAACTTTCTGCCCCTAACTCCACTTTTGCCACATCTTTCAGACGGATCTGAGAACCATCAGTATTAACGCGCAGAAGAATATTGCTGAACTCTTCCGGTGAGGTCAGACGTGTTTGGGCAATAATCGAAGCATTCAGCCGTTGACCTGGAACTGGAGGGGTTCCCCCTAACTGACCGGCGGCTATTTGGTTATTTTGTGCTTTGATTGCATTGATTACATCCAGAGTCGTCATTTTGTAGTCAACGAGCTTGTCAGGATTCAACCAAATGCGCATTGCATATTGGTTACCAAACAGCATTGTATCACCCACACCAGTTACACGGCTCAACGGATCTTTGACATTTGCACCAACATAGTCAGCGATATCCTCCTGTGACATGGATCCATCTTCAGAGATGAACCCTGCAACCATCAGGAACGAATTGGTGGACTTATCCACATGAATCCCTTGCTGCTGTACTTCTTGTGGTAACAGAGGCATAGCTAGTTGCAGCTTGTTCTGTACCTGTACCTGTGCGATGTCAGGATTAGTACCCGCTTCAAAGGTGAGCGTGATATTCATGTTGCCAGCAGAGTCACTGTTAGAAGACATATAAACCAGATTATCGATACCATTCATATTCTGTTCGATAACCTGAGTAACTGTGTTTTGCACAGTAGTGGCATCTGCGCCGGGATAAGTTGCGGAGATAGAAATCGCCGGTGGTGCAATAGTTGGGTACTGCGCCACGGGTAATTTCATAATTGCCAGCAGCCCAGCCAGCATGGTAATAATTGCGATTACCCATGCAAAGATTGGCCGATCTATAAAAAACTTAGGCATGAATCACCGACTCCTTAATTAAGACTTTTTTGCAGGTTCAGCTTGGTTCGTAGCAGGTTTTGCATTTAAATCCACTTCTTCTGCTTTAACTGGTATGCCAGGTTGAATTTTTTGCAAACCAGTAACGATAACCCGATCACCTGTTTTCAGACCGGAAGTTACCAGCCATTTGTCACCAATAGCCTGGCTTGCCGTGATAACGCGTGGTTCGACTTTTTCGTCTTTACCGACCACCATGACAGTAGCTTCGCCACGAGGTGTGCGGGTAATTCCTTGCTGGGGAACCAGTATTGAATCCCGACGAATACCTTCTTCCAGTTTTGCGCGAACAAACATACCTGGTAGCAATTTTTCATTTGGGTTAGGGAATATCGCACGGATAGTGATAGAACCCGTTGTTTCATTTACAGTGATATCGGAGAATTCCAGATAGCCTGTTTCACTGTAATTTTTACCATCTTCCATAACCAGGTGAACTTTAGCTTTACTCCCCTCTTTCTGCACAATACCTTTGGTGATTTCATTTTTAAGGCGCAGATAATCATCACTTGACTGGGTGACATCCACATAAATTGGATCCAACTGTTGAACGGTTGTCAGTGCTGTTGGTTGACCAACAGAAACCAGAGCACCTTCAGTTATAGTCGATTTGCCGGAACGACCGCTAATCGGTGCTGTAACTTTGGTGTATGCCAAATTAATACGGGCAGTCTCTACAGCCGCTTTTGCTGCTTGTACCGTAGCATTCGCTTGTGCGGAGTCAGCGCTGGCCTTATCAAACTCCTGCTGACTAACATAGTTTGTACCTAACAGTGGCTTATAGCGGTTCACTGTCAGGCGTGCTATCTCTGCATTGGCCTGAGCTTTAGCTAAATCAGCTTTAGCACTGTCATAGGCAGCCTGGTAAGTTGCTGGATCTATCTGGTATAAAGAAGTCCCCTCTTTTACATCACTTCCTTCTTTATAGTTTCGTTTCAGAATTATGCCACTTACTTGTGGACGAACTTCCGCAATACGGAAGGCTGATGTTCGGCCTGGCAGTTCAGTTGTGACCATCAGAGGTTCAGTTTTCAGCGTCACGATACCGACTTCAGGGGCCTGTTGATTTTCAGCAACTTGCTGAGAGTCTTTGTCGTTACATCCTGAAAGAGCTAAGCTGCCTGAGAGTACCAGTACTGTAGCCAGAGGCAAAACTCCCCTGTTTATTCGCATAAGTAAACCTCAATATTTTTAGATGTTGACCTTTCAATACGTAAAACCACTACTCCATTAATAGCAGCATGCTATAATACAAACATACATGAATGTATGTAAATCAGCTTCAGGTTAAAAACAGAGTATATGGCACGAAAAACTAAACAACAGGCTGAGGAGACCCGGCAACAGATTATAGACGCAGCTATAAAAGAGTTTTCTGAGCGCGGTGTCTCTGCTACTTCACTGACAGATATTGCCACAACGGCTGGAGTAACCCGAGGTGCAATCTACTGGCACTTTAAAAATAAAGTAGACCTGTTTTCCGAAGCTTGTAGAATAACAGATTCTAAGATTGACGAATTAGAAAAAGAGTATCAAGGAAAATATCCTAATAATCCACTCCTGATTTTAAGAACTTTAATAATTCATATCCTGATGTCGGTCGTTGACGATCCGAAAAACCGGCTATTGATGGAGATTTTTTTCCACAAATGTGAGTTTGTTGGTGAAATGTCTGCTTTGGTGGCAGTTCGTCAGGAACTGTGTGTTGCAGACTATGTTCGTATTGAAGAGTCGCTTTCCGACTGTATTGCACCAGGTCAGCTTCCTTATAATCTTAATCTGCGGCGAGCTGCTATCATGCTGAGAGGGTTGATAACGGGTTTGCTGGAGAATTGGTTATTTGCACCAGACAGTTTTGATATTCAGAAAGAAGCTGAACCGTTAGTGGATAGTTTTATCGATATGCTTAAATATAGTGAGCATATGAAAGTCACAGAAAAATGAAAAACCAGAATAATAGAGGTAAATTCTATTTTGGTAATTGCTAACAATGCGGCTAATGGTCAAAAGTCATTATCTTATGCTCTTTGTTTATCTACTGCTATATACAAGGAATAAAACTTAGGAACTGAGCCGAAATTATTTCTAATATCGGATATTGCTGCTGCTGGCCTTGTAGGATAGTGACCAAAGAAAAACTATAACTTAAAACAAATGCCGAAGATTCTGTCTGAGAAAAATGTATTATTTAAATTCAGTGAAAATTTAATGAACAACCCCGCCGCAAGCAGCGGGGTATCAAACCAATGGCCAACTACAGAGTAGTTCGCCCCAAGGGGCGGGGAATTAGACCCTAAGAGATTAAATTATTTTATATCAATAAGTTATATTTATTTTGTGGTGTTGGGGTCATTACGTTGGTTGAATTTTCCCTATGGATTTTGCAGTCAGATAGAGTGCTAAGTTGGTGCCGTGTTATGTAGCTAGTCACAATTGTTGAGGGATAACCATCTATGCTGGAAATACGAAATGTAACACATGATTACGGAGAGCGTGTGGTATTGAAAGACTTAAATTTGCAGTTGAACGAAAAGCGAATTGCCGTCATAGGTAGCAACGGTTGCGGCAAGAGTACATTTGCGCGTCTTCTTAATGGATTACTGGTACCGAAATGTGGTGATGTTTTGGTGGATGGCCTGAATACCAGAACGGAGGGTAAAGCGATCCGGCGCAAGGTTGGTTTTGTATTCCAGAATCCTGATAATCAGATTGTCTTTCCAGTTGTGGAAGAGGATTTGGCTTTTGGAATGAAAAATCTCGGTTTTACCAAGGAGACAATTCAGCAAAGAACGCAGGAGGTACTTTCACGATATGGATTACTTCAGTTTAGGGAGTATCCAGCCCATCTTTTGAGTGGCGGTCAGAAACAACTCCTGGCAATTTCTGGTGTTCTCGTGATGGAACCTGCTTACATCATTTTCGATGAGCCTACGACTTTACTGGATTTACGCAACAAGCGTCGTGTTGCTGAAGCAATCGATAACTTATCTCAAACTGTGATCATAGTTTCTCATGATCTTGAGTTTTTGGCGGGGTTTGACCGCGTGCTCGTTTTTGATGATGGTCGTGTGGTTGTTGATGACATTCCCTCTGTTGCTATTCCTGAATATGTAAGGATGATGTCATGAGCCTGTCTGGATATGATCCTGGTTCATCACTTGTGCATCGAGTTAGCCCTGGGTTCAAAATTATTTCTTTGCTCATTCTGGGGACATTACTCTTTATCGTTCCGCGTATCGATCTTTCTATGGCAGCGTTGGCAGGTATCGTACTTTTATACTTGTTAGCCAGAATCTCATTAAGAACTGCTTGGGCGCAACTACGACCTGCTATGTGGATCTTCGCGCTTATTTTTATAGTCCAAGTGTTTCTACATCATTGGACTGCCGGTGTACTTGTAGTCGTTCGTCTTGCCTCACTTTTGCTGTTGGCCTCGCTTGTCACCCTTACTACTCGTTCCTCAGACATGATCGACGCATTGGAAAAGGGTCTTTGGTGGTTGTATTATTTTAGAATCAATCCAGGAAAAGTGAGCCTGGCTCTATCTCTTGCCTTGCGGTTTATTCCTGTTCTCGCGTCAATTACAGAAGAAGTACGGGAGGCGCAGAAAGCAAGAGGTCTCGATAAGAGTGTCATAGCAATTGCCGTACCCGTTATCGTGCGAACTCTCAAAATGGCAGATGATATTTCTGCTGCTATTGAAGCTCGGTCTTACGATCCAGGGTTTGAGAGAAAGAAATTGAGCAGCAAATAAAACCTAGTTTGTGGCTTTATTGAAAAAGGGGGGATTAAATGTCCACGAAAGATATTGTTTATATAGCACTATTTGCCGCGCTAACCGCAACACTGGGTTTATTCCCACCATTGGCTCTTCCTGTTATAGGCGTTCCGATAACAGCCCAATCAATGGGAGCGATGTTTGCTGGCGCTATTGCTGGTGCGAAACGAGGGGGGTTAGCATTATTGCTCTTTTGTGTTCTTGTTGCAGTTGGATTACCGGTAATGGCGGGAGGTATGGGAGGATTGGGGGTATTTTTCAGTCCAAGCGGCGGTTTTGTTTTGGCGTGGCCGATTGCCGCTTTTGTTATCGGCTACTTGTATGAGTGGAATCTTGCAAAACTAAATACCTTTAAAGAAGCTGTATTTCTTGTCTTTGGTGGAATTGTGATTGTCTACGTGATAGGTATTCCATGGGTTGCGGCATTTGCCAATATCAGCTTCTGGCAAGCAGCCATAGGTTCGATTGGATTTATTCCAGGAGATATTATTAAAATCGTACTGGTTATCTTAATTGCGAAAACCGTTCGCCGGGCCTACCCGACTCTTGAATCACGTTCTTAAGTATCGGTCTTTACTGCGGGCTGATATTTGGTTGTGATTACCCAATAATTGCCGCTAAGCGTCATTATTGTGCCGATTATGGCCCAAACGGTTGGGCGATAGCCCTCTGTGACGCTGGAGATCGCTAAGGCTACAAGCGGAACGAGAAGCATAGTATAGGCCCCTCGTCCCGCACCTAAACGACCGACGACGGCGAAATACGTTGTGTACCCAATCACTGAAGGAAACAGGATCAAATAGAATAGAGATGTTACGTAGATTGGTGATGGATCAAAGTTAAACGTTTGTTTAGTTAAAAGGGCATAGCCGAGCAAGAATATGGCACTATATCCCATAGAAATGCCTGTCATTGGGAGAACAGTGGCCCCCTTTCTCTGTAACTGAACTGCGCAAATGTTGGCGAATGAGAACGCGAGGGTTGCTGTGATAGCGTAACCGAATCCCGCCCAATTCCATTCATTATTTAAAAATTCTGGGCTGAAGACCAAAATTATCCCAGTCAGACCGACCATAGCACCGACCAGAACTGTCCATGAAATTGATTGCCGTAGGAAGAGAATTGCATTCACAGAGTTGAATAATATGACCGAAGAGTAGGTAAGGGCGATTAAACCGGTGGTGATTAAGGCCGCAGCCTTGTAAATCAGTAAGAATGCGACAGCGAACCCGAATGCTCCAAGTGCAGCGAAAGAGAGGTGTTCGCGCCAGGTATATGTGAGTCTTTCCCGAGAAATTGCAGTAATCAGAAGCAGCAATACCGACGCACATCCAAAACGGTAAATCAGGGATATTACAGGTGAAACATCAGTTAATTGCAATTTTGCCGCATACCACGATGTTCCCCCCGTAATGATCGTCACGACATATAGAACAACGGTAGAGTAAGAAAAGGCGGTCTTCATGCTCAGATTCCAAACATCTTATTGAAATGGATTACGACCATAAGATCAGATTTTTTTCATTTAACAGACCGATGAAGGAGCCTGTTGCAATCCGATTACCGTTCGCTGGCAGGACGATATGAGGATTACTGGTGTTAAAAATGACGACAGAACCAACTTGAGGCCGGAAAGTGAAAGATTCGCAATCAGTTAATAGAGAACTATCATATGGCTTATATGTTTTATCAACAACAGTACTCTTGAATGGCTGATTATAGATTACTGTTTCCCCTCCTTGTGAAGGAGACGAAACATAGAGGTTCCAGGCGAGCTGAGTTGATATATCTCCGATAGATAAATTGCCTTTCGCAAAAGTAGGGGCGTAGTCCACATGTAGATCTGAACCACCGGAGATGATACGGACGATACCGGCAAAGTAGGGACCAAACCCCGGTTCTTCCGCGATCGAAATGCTGAAATCTGTATCGTGATTGATGTGTCGCATGAACCGAACAATTGGATCAAAAGCTTGATTGATCACTTGAGTACGCTCTTGTTCAGCGGCGCTAACTTGAGAAAAATACTCTTCTTTTGGGCGATCACGGTAATGAGAGAGTGGATTTCCCAGGTAAAATCCTGGCCTGCCGAATTCATATTGCTTTGCCTTCATGCTCAGTATTGCTGTAGAAAGCTGTACTGATTCCTCTGTAGTTGCAAAATCATCTATCATTACCGCCGGAATCTTGTTATCTATGATTGCTTGCAAGCTTTCTGATGATAATTTGATAAGCTCTTTGGATGCCCACCTTGACGACATGATTGCCGATTCCTAGTTTATTTTCTTTTCATTAGAAAAATTGATCTATTGAAGGTCAGTGTCAATCATATAACATTGTTTGTATAATAATGCAACACTTGGCTGTACTCCACACTCAGGAACGCAACAATGACAATATCTCTGAGAGGTCATCACCTCCTGTGTATTCTTACCTACGCGGGCAACGGATATTCCCCTAGTTTTATTGAAAACTACAATAAGATTATTCCCCGAATTCAGAACGAAGATATCCTGATTGTGGAAGGGCCAGATGATATTTGTGCTCCTTTGCTTGGAGAAGATGATCCTCATTGTTTGGGCAAGAGTGTCATCGTCCGGGATAGTCATGCTTTGGAGGCTATTGGTGCTCTTATGGGCCGACCAGTTGAGGTGGGTCATATACTGAGGCTCGACGAAACCTATTTAAAACAGGCTCGATGGGCTTTTAACCGTAGGATCGTAAGATCTGCCTGTGTAGGCTGTGAATGGGAGCAGCTTTGCACTCGAATTGCTGCGGACGATTATGCCTCAACGTTTCTTAAATTCAGCAATGGAAGGAATAAATGACAACATCAAGCCATTTTGCAACGGTTGATCGAATGCGTGAGAGCAAACTTTAAGACTAACTAATGTAGATCTTTTATGGTATCGACGGAGTCTCTACGAGATGTTTGCAATAAACCGCTCAATATTCCTTCGCAGATTGTGCCTGCTTCGCTAATTTTGCTTGATAATCGTGTTTGACTATTTCCAGTGCAGCGAGTGCAATTTCAGGTGCGATTTCATTGCATTCCAATAGATAGATCAGATCAACAGCAAGCTGAACTTCAGGTGGTGCGTGTTCGACTGACATAAAACTTCCTCATCTGAGTCGTTAATCCATGTTCTCTTTATATTCGATTGATTTTTCAATTCGCGTCAGAGATTGGCGGCAACGCGCTAGTCTTCCGGCTAATGCTGCGATCTCTTTCTGTATTTTTTGTTGATTACTCAGTGTAGTTTGTTGATTCAATCTTAGCTCTCGATCATTGATCATTGCGAGCAGACGGCGTTCATAATCTTGATGTTCAGCCAGCTTGTGATACAGGTCAGTAGCTTGTTGTTTATGTTCGAACCTGTGCTCTTTTTTTCTCAGTGATTGAGTAGACAATTCACGCTTTAATGCTTCCATTTGAGCAACTAAACGCTCGGTCAGAAATGCGACTTGTTCCGTTCGGTTATCCTGAACACACTCTTTGAGTTGTTCCATGTTATGCCTGACTTCTTGCAGGTAACCCCGGAGTTTATCGCTGCGTCGATTGAACAAAGTTTGATCAAATCGGGCAGTGGAAAATGGGATATCTGCCAGAGGTGTGAGCTCTTCTGCCAGTATATTGACCTGTTTTTCGAGTAAATTTAATAACGGTTGTGTACTCATTTATACCCTGCGATGATTATGTTTTGCGAAGCAGAATTAACTTGGAACGACAAAAAATAGGCTGATGCATGTTCATCAGTTGCTTTTTTTTATCAGTTTGCATAGATTTTAGCACTCTCGTTGTTCTACTCACTGGCACTGATTATGACCGCAAACGCGCAGCAACTGCAATTTATTAAAGACAGTATTGAAACTGTTCCTGATTATCCTAAACCTGGGGTCCTTTTTCGTGATATCACGACCTTATTGGATAACCCTCTTGCCTACCAGGCAACAATTAATTTTCTGGTAGAACGATATCAGGACAAAGGAATCACAAAAATTGTGGGTACTGAGGCGCGCGGTTTTCTATTTGGAGCTCCAGTTGCGTTGCGTCTCGGTGTTGGTTTTATCCCTGTCCGTAAAGCAGGTAAATTACCTCGTGAAACATTGAGTGAAACTTACGATTTAGAGTATGGCACCGATACACTGGAAATACATAAGGACAGCATCAAAGAAGGTGATAAGGTGTTAGTTGTTGATGACTTGCTGGCAACGGGTGGTACTATTGAGGCAACTGTTCGCTTAATCCGTCATTTAGATGGTGAAGTTTCTGAAGCTGCCTTTGTTATTGGCCTACCTGATTTGGGAGGGAGTGAGCGTCTGCAAAAACAAGGCGTGAACAGCTTCACTCTATTGGAATTCCCAGGCCATTAATCTGCTTATTTTCGTATTACTGACATATCGGCCTCGCTGTCTATAGTGGGGCTGTGTTAGCATGGTACCCAATTATATTCAATTTTCCCGGTATCAATGAGCTATCAGGTACTTGCCCGTAAGTGGCGCCCACAAATATTTTCTGATGTGATTGGTCAGGAACATGTCTTGACTGCGCTGGCTAATGGTCTTTCCCATAGCCGGCTCCATCATGCCTACCTGTTTTCCGGTACCAGAGGTGTCGGGAAAACGACAATCGCCCGTTTGTTTGCCAAAGGGCTAAATTGTGAAACAGGTATTACTGATAAGCCTTGTGGTAAATGTGCTAATTGCCTTGAAATTGAGCAAGGGCGATTTGTCGATCTCATTGAGATTGATGCTGCTTCCCGTACTAAAGTTGAAGATACGCGTGAATTGCTGGATAACGTGCAATATGCTCCAGCACGTGGGCGTTTCAAAGTCTACCTGATTGATGAAGTGCATATGCTTTCCCGCCACAGCTTTAATGCATTATTGAAAACGCTGGAAGAGCCACCTGAGCATGTGAAATTTTTACTGGCAACCACTGATCCGCAAAAATTGCCGGTAACTATCCTTTCCCGTTGTTTGCAGTTTCACCTCAAAGTGCTGAATGTTGATCAGATAAGCGATCAGCTCGAACATATTCTTAAAGCTGAACATCTGGAGAGTGACAGCCGTGCCCGTCAGCTTCTGGCCCGTGCTGCTGATGGCAGTATGCGTGATGCTTTGAGTCTGACAGATCAGGCTATCGCGATGGGGCAAGGCGAGGTAACAACTGAAATAGTCAGCCTGATGTTAGGAACGTTGGATGATGAACAGCCGTTATCAATTATAGAATCATTGATTCGGGCTGACGGTCAGCAGGTTATGGCATTGGTGGAACAAGCCGCTTCACGGGGGGTTGATTGGGAGAATTTGCTGGTAGAGATTCTTTCATTACTGCATCGTATTGCAATGATCCAGTTATTACCTTCTCAACCAGAAATCGCTTCTTCTTCCATTGAAGGCCGTTTGCGGATATTGGCAAAAGCAATTTCACCGGAAGATTTGCAACTTTATTATCAAACTCTACTGATTGGTCGTAGAGATCTGCCGTATGCACCGGAACGCAGGATGGGTGTTGAAATGACGCTGCTCAGAGCTTTGGCATTTCATCCAAAAGCAGTCATTGAAGAGGTTACTGCACCGGTTGTGCATGGACATCCTGCGGCTATCCCATCAATTGCAGCACAGTCGCAACATAATCATCAGGGCAATACGCCATCCGCTTACCCTATTGATGAGCAAGTATCAGTGGGCAGCGTTTCTCAGCCGGAACCTCAGATACCTCAGGCACTTGCATCAAGTCCAACAGCGCAGTTGCTGAAAGCAAGGAGTGTGTTATCCCGGCAACAAGAGCAAACGCCACCAAAAAAGCCTAAACCGGCTACGCCTGTTCAGGCGAGGCCGGCAACCTCGGCACTGGAGCGGATTGCCGTAGTGTCAGGGCAGCGACCTCAGTCATCAATAGCTAAAATGCAGGAAGAAAAACCTGAGAAAAAAGAGGCCTACCGTTGGCGAGCCAAGAATATTGAAGAAAAACCAGAAACCCATGTTGCTACGCCAAAGGCGTTAAGAACGGCTCTGGAGCATGAGAAAACGCCGGAGTTGGCAGAAAAATTAGCTGAAGAATCCAAACAAAGAGATGCATGGGCAGCGGAAGTTGATAAACTTAAAATTCCTAAACTGGTGCAACAATTAGCATTAAATGCGTTTAAAGAGCAGATTAGTGTTAATAATATCTGTCTACACTTGCGTTCAAGTCAGCGTCATCTTAATTCCGTTTTTGCACAAAAATCATTAGCGGAGGCTTTAAGCGAGTTGTACGGTGTAACGATTGAATTCAGCATTATTGAAGATGATAATCCGGAGGAGAAAACTCCACTGGAGTGGCGACAAGCCATTTATGAAGAAAAATTGGCACAAGCTCGCCAATCAATTATTGCGGATAAAACTATTCAGACATTGCGGCAGGTATTTGATGCTGAACTGGATGAAGAGAGTATCCGGCCGGTCTAACCGCGCTGCAATCTGTACCTGTTGTACGATGTAGCCATAGCGAAGAGAGAAAACTATGTTTGGTAAAGGTGGTTTGGGCAATTTGATGAAACAAGCCCAACAAATGCAGGACAAGATGCAGAAAATGCAGGAAGAGATCGCCAATCTGGAAGTGACGGGTGAATCTGGTGCAGGTCTGGTTAAAGTGGCTATCAATGGTGCTCATAATTGCCGTCGTGTTGAGATTGATCCAAGCCTGATGGAAGATGACAAAGAGATGCTGGAAGACCTGATTGCGGCTGCATTCAATGACGCAGCCCGCCGCATTGAAGAAACTCAGAAAGAGAAAATGGCAAGCGTTTCCAGCGGAATGCAACTGCCGCCGGGCTTTAAGATGCCATTCTGATGCAAACCAGTCCTCTCCTTGAATCCTTGATGGAAGCATTGCGCTGCTTGCCAGGAGTTGGTCCTAAATCTGCGCAGCGGATGGCTTTTCATCTGTTACAGCGTGATCGTAGTGGTGGAATGCGTTTGGCTCAGGCATTGACAAAGGCGATGTCGGAAATTGGACACTGTAAATATTGTCGGACTTTTACCGAGCAGGAACAGTGCACGATCTGCGCTAATCCACGTCGTCAGCAAAATGGTCAAATTTGTGTGGTTGAAAGCCCTGCGGACATTCATGCTATTGAACAAACTGGGCAGTTTGCTGGGCGCTACTTTGTGTTGATGGGGCATTTATCTCCATTGGATGGTATTGGTCCGATGGATATTGGTTTGGATTGTCTTGAAGAACGCCTCTCCACTGAAGAGATTTTAGAGGTGATTCTGGCGACTAATCCGACAGTGGAGGGAGAGGCAACGGCCAATTATATCGCAGAAATATGCGTTCAGTATGGTGTAACAGCAAGCCGCATTGCGCATGGTGTACCGGTTGGTGGTGAGCTTGAAATGGTAGATGGTACAACTTTGTCGCATTCACTTGCTGGGCGGCAGAAGATTACTTATTGATTTTCTGTCAATGTCTTGCCGTTTTATCTGGCTGGAAAAGAATACGGTTGTATACCCTGTATAGATCAAATCGTAAAGATGTTGAGGCGCTGCATTTATGTGGCGCTCGCCTCTCAATCCATTCCGCTATGGTTATAACCTATTTAAATATCTAACTTATTCGCGTTATTTGATACTCTTTTGAATAATCAAACTTGAAACTCGGCTTATTTATCCCCATCTGCATACTATCGTCTGATTTTATCTGTCTGAACTGGATTTAGATTGAGGTAACAAATGAGTATGAAAGGTCAGGAAACCCGTGGATTTCAGTCTGAAGTAAAACAACTTCTGCAATTAATGATCCATTCACTTTATTCCAATAAAGAGATTTTCCTTCGTGAGTTAATCTCAAATGCTTCCGATGCGGCTGACAAATTACGTTTTCGCGCATTATCCGCTCCAGCACTTTATGAAAATGATGGTGAACTACGGGTTCGCCTCTCTTTTGATAAAGAAAAGAGATCTATCACGATCAGTGATAATGGCATTGGTATGACCCGTGATGAAGTCATTGATAATCTTGGCACTATTGCTAAATCAGGAACAAAAGCTTTTCTGGAATCTATTGGTTCAGATCAGGCTAAAGACAGCCAGTTAATTGGTCAATTTGGTGTTGGTTTTTACTCTGCCTTTATTGTGTCTGATAAAGTCACGGTACGTACCCGTGCTGCCGGTGCTTCAATTGATCAGGGCGTATTCTGGGAATCCGCTGGTGAAGGCGATTATACTGTCGCTGATATTGAAAAAGAAACTCGTGGTACAGAGATCACCCTCCATTTACGTGAAGGGGAAGATGACTTTCTGAATGACTGGCGTTTGCGTTCTGTTATCAGTAAATACTCTGACCATATTGCTCTGCCAGTTGAAATTGAAACTAAAAATAAGAGCGAAGAAGAGGGTGAAGAAGATACAGTAACTTGGGAAAAGATTAATAAAGCTCAGGCTTTGTGGACTCGTGGTAAATCTGAAATTACAGATGAAGAATATAAAGAGTTCTACAAACATATTTCTCATGATTTTACTGATCCGTTGATCTGGAGCCATAACCGCGTAGAGGGTAAACAGGAATATACCAGTATGCTCTATATTCCCTCTCAGGCTCCGTGGGATATGTGGAACCGTGAGCATAAGCACGGGCTGAAATTGTATGTTCAGCGCGTGTTTATCATGGATGATGCAGAACAGTTTATGCCAAACTATTTGCGCTTTGTTCGTGGCCTGATTGATTCCAATGATTTGCCGCTGAACGTTTCCCGCGAAATTCTGCAAGATAATTCTATTACCCGTAATTTACGTAATGCGTTGACTAAACGTGCATTGCAGATGCTGGATAAGCTGGCGAAAGATGACGCAGAAAAATATCAGCAATTCTGGCAGCAGTTTGGTCTGGTGATGAAAGAAGGTCCGGCAGAGGATAATACGAATAAAGAAGCTATCGCTAAATTGTTGCGTTTTGCTTCTACTCATAATGACAGTTCTGCACAGACAGTTTCTTTGGAAGAGTATGTCAGTAGGATGACCGAAGGTCAGGATAAAATCTACTATATCACTTCAGACAGTTATGCTGCGGCGAAAAATAGCCCTCATCTGGAGCTGTTCCGTAAGAAAGGTATTGAAGTTCTGCTGCTGTCAGAGCGCATTGATGAATGGATGATGGGATACCTTACTGATTTTGATGGTAAGAAATTCCAATCAGTCAGTAAAGCTGATGAATCTTTGGATAAACTGGCAGATGAAGACAAAGCTGAACAGGAAGAAATTGAAAAACAACTTGAGCCGTTTGTTGAGCGTGTGAAAACATTACTTGGCGATCGGGTAAAAGAGGTTAAATTGACTCACCGTCTGACGGACACTCCGGCAATTGTGACAACAAATGCGGATGAAATGAGCACTCAGATGGCGAAATTGTTTGCTGCGGCGGGTCAACAAGTGCCGGATGTTAAATACAATTTTGAACTGAATCCTGATCATCAATTAGTAAAACTGGCTTCTGATGTCAGTGATGAAGCTCAATTCGCGGATTGGGTTGAACTGTTGCTCGATCAGGCATTATTTGCTGAACGTGGCACATTGGAAGATCCGAACCAGTTTATTCGCCGTATGAATCAGCTATTACTGTCTGAAAAAGCTTGATTTAATTATTTCTTGGTAACGATTGTAAACCACGCCTCCGATAGTGAAATGAGGCGTGGTTTATTTTTTGCAAAAAAATATCACGAAATCGTTTCCCTGTTTTCTTGAGCGAACCCCGTCCCAAATGGTATGGTGACTCGTTTTCTTACAAATATAAAAACTAACTAGCAAGGGGACTTACGCAATGCGTATTATTCTGCTGGGCGCTCCGGGCGCCGGTAAAGGGACTCAGGCGCAATTTATCATGGAGAAATATGGGATCCCTCAGATTTCTACCGGCGATATGCTGCGTACTGCGGTTAAGGCTGGCACAGAATTGGGCTTAAAAGCAAAAGAGTTGATGGACAATGGCAAGCTGGTTACTGATGAACTGGTTATTGCTTTGGTAAAAGAGCGCATCCAACAAGATGACTGCCGCAATGGTTTCTTGTTGGATGGGTTCCCTCGTACCATTCCTCAGGCTGATGCAATGAAAGAAGCCGGTATTAATGTTGATTATGTCTTGGAATTTGATGTTCCTGATGAACTGATTGTTGAACGTATCATTGGACGCCGTGTACATGCGCCATCTGGCCGTGTTTATCACATCAAATTTAATCCACCGGCAGTGGAAAATAAGGATGATGTTACCGGTGAAGAATTGACTATTCGTAAAGACGATCATGAAGATATCGTGCGTAAACGTTTAGTTGAATATCATCAACAGACTGCTCCTTTGGTATCTTATTACCAAAAAGAAGCTGAAACAGGTAATACCCAGTATTTCAGAATTGATGGCACTCGCAAGGTATCTGAAGTTAGCGAAGAATTAGCCAACATTCTGGGTTAATCAATTGCATTGATATTTAAAAGGCGGCTTATAAGCTGCCTTATATTATCTTTTTTCCTTACTTTTTCAGGTAAATCAGTCGGTTTTTATTTATTGTTTTGATAGATAAACATGATTTCCATCTGTATTCTATTATGTTAGGGTTTTCACCAGAGAAGGCAATAGGGAATCGGCATGATGAGTAGTGGTAAGTATGGCGTTTTATTAGTTAATCTTGGTACTCCTGATGGACCGACAACTGCGGCTATAAAACGTTACTTAGCTGAGTTTCTGAGTGATAAAAGAGTTGTCGATTTTTCCAGGTTTATCTGGATTCCAATACTATATGGCGTTATTTTGCCTTTTCGCTCTTCACGTGTGGCAAAGTTGTACCAGAAAATTTGGACTGATGAAGGCTCTCCCTTGTTAGTATATAGCCGTCGTCAGCAGAAATTGCTGGCAGAAAAACTGGCAGATATTCCTGTTGAATTGGGAATGAGTTATGGTTCTCCATCGCTTGAGCAGGCAGTTGATAATCTGCTCAAACAGGATGTTGAAGAGTTGATTATCTTGCCACTTTATCCCCAGTATTCCTGTTCTACCTCTGCGGCTGTGTTTGATGGTGTCAGTAAAATATTGCAGAAATATCGCACTATCCCTGGAATTCACTTTATCCGTAGCTATGCTGACCATCCGGCCTATATTTCTGCATTGAAAGAGACTATTGAGCAGAGTTTCCGTGAGCATGGCAAGCCGGACAGATTACTATTTTCTTACCATAGCATTCCACGGCGTTTTGTTGATACAGGTGATATCTATTCTGAACAGTGTGAACTAACAACTCAGTTGCTAAAGCAAACAATTAACTATCCAGCAGAGCAGGTAATGATGACTTATCAGTCGCGATTTGGTCGTGAACCTTGGTTGATGCCATTCACTAATCAAACTATGAAATCATTGCCTGATCAGGGAATAGAGCATATTCAGGTACTTTGTCCTGGTTTTTCGTCCGATTGTTTGGAAACGCTGGAAGAGATAAAACAGCAAAATAAAGAGATATTTCTGAATGCTGGTGGGAAGAAATGTGAATATATTCCTGCGCTTAACGACAATAGTAATCATCTTTTTCTGCTGGAAGCGTTGGTGAGCAGGTTTGTCAGAAGCAAAACGAATAGTATATAGAATTAATCTATCATTAGGATTAAATGACTCTTTAATGATATATTCTCACGCGGGAGTCTATCTATCCGAGCTGTTTCCGCCCAGTTTTTCAGGATATAAACTAAGGGCTCAGTGGGATGATGTTTTGTAGAATAGTTAGCAACAGTCATATTTGAATTTGGACATAAATAATGAGTATTAAACCGATTAAAAGCACTAACTCCAGTGAAGAATATTTTAATTATTATAATTCAAAACAAGACGATGAAATTGATTTGTTTGAGTTATTCTCTGTTTTAGTTCAATCGAAGTTATTGATTATTGCTGTTACTATCATTTTTGCTGTTATTGGTTTTACAGCAGCATCTTTTATGCCACAAAAATGGACCAGTTCAGCTTCAGTTATTCAACCTCAACTTGAAGAAATACAGCCACTTAAAAATATCCTGACTAAGTTAGAGGTTTTAAGCTTACAATCATCGGTAACTTCATCATCACTGTATGATAATTTTGTAAATAATTTTAATTCACGTGTTTTACGAGAAGAATATCTGGTTAATACAGAATATTTTAAAAATCTGATAGCTGAATCAGATGATCACTCACCACTTGCAAAAAGAAAACTGATTGAAAAGATTGTGAATAATAATATTTCATCTTCTTCAAAAGTGGAAAAAGAGGGTGAGAGTGGTGAAACTAAACTGGCTTTCAGTGCCGGAACTGCTGAGGATGCATATAACCTGCTAAATGGCTATATCAGCTATGTGTCGTCTGTTGTTCATGATCAGTTGGAAAGTGAATTGAGTGATATGGTGAAACAGAAGCTTGCCTACTCTGAAGGTTTGTATGCAATTGATTTGAACCGTGTTCATAATATACAGAGAGCTAATATTGAACGATTGAAATATTCATTATCTATCGCCAATTCAGCGGGAATTAAAAAGCCTATTTCCAGCGAAGGAGCAATGATCAAAGATGATCCAGATTATTCCATTGCTTTGGGTGCTGATGCATTACAACGCAAGCTGCAAATTACCGAAGAGATCAAAGATCCATCTTTGATTGATGGTGATTTACGTAACCGCATGTTCTATATAAATGAACTTAAATCACTTAAAATAGATAAAGTTAACTTCCAGCCATTCAAATATATGCAGGCTCCTTATGAACCAACGGCGAAAGATTCGCCTAAACGTCTGCTTATTCTGGTAGGCAGTGTCTTTATCGGTTTGATCTTGGCGGTAATGTTTGTTCTGATTCGTCACGTGGCGCGCAGTCGTCAGAAAGTAGCTTAATCTCTCTCTGGCAGCCGGTGTCGTAATGACACTTGCTGCCTGTCAGTTTTTATTGTGCTAACATGCTGCATCTTTTCGCGTTGTAGCATCAATCAAATATGAAATTCCCTGGTAAACGTAAATCAAAACACTATTTTCCCGTCAGTCTGCGTGATCCTTTACTCCAGCCAATTAAAGAAATGATGGATGGTGAGAGTAACCGAGCTTATATTGTTGGTATCGATCAGATATTAGTGGATATTGAAGCGAAAGTAGACGAAGATTTTATCCGGCGTTATCACCTCAGCCAGGGACACTCATTAGTTATTGAAGATGATGTAGCTGAAACCTTGTATAGGGAACTGACGGATAACAATCTTATCAGCCACGAATTTGCCGGTGGCACTATCGGAAATACTTTACATAATTATTCAGTTTTGGCTGATGATCGTTCCGTCTTACTGGGCACAATGTGTAATAACATTCAGATTGGCAGCTATGCTTACCGCTACTTATGTAATACTTCCAGCAGAACTGATCTAAATTATTTACAAGGTGTGGATGGCGCAATTGGCCGCTGTTTTACGCTGGTAACAGAAAATGGTGAACGGACTTTTGCCATTAGTCCTGGACAAATGAATCAATTAAAACCGGAGAATATTCCTGAGCAGATTATCGCTGAAGCTTCGGCCTTGGTATTGACCGCTTATTTGGTTCGTTGCAAGCCAGGGGAACCGATGCCAAAAGCAACAATGAAGGCCATCGAATATGCGAAAAAACACAATGTACCTGTCGTTCTGACTTTGGGGACAAAATATGTTATTGCTGATGATCCACAATGGTGGCGTGATTTCCTGGTTGAGAATATTTCTGTTCTGGCAATGAATGAAGATGAAGCTTATGAGCTTACTGGTTTCAGTGATCCGTTATTGGCTTCAGATATGGCTCTGGATTGGGTTGATTTAGTTTTGTGTACCGCTGGTCCTGCGGGATTATATATGGCGGGGTATACGGAAGAAGATTATAAGCGTCAGACAACTCACCCACTGCTACCAGGTGCTATTGCTGAATTTAACCGTTATGAATTCAGCCGCGCTATGCGAAAATCTGATTGCCAAATCCCAATGAAAGTTTACTCCCATATTGAACCTTATATGGGCGGGCCAGAAAAAATTATGAATACTAATGGTGCAGGCGATGGTGCTTTATCTGCTTTATTACATGATATAACCGCTAACAACCATCACAGAATGAATGTGCCTAATTCCAGTAAGCATATTCGTACTTACCTAACATATTCATCACTTGCTCAGGTTTGTAAATATGCAAACAGAGTTAGTTATCAGGTATTGAGTCAGCATTCACCAAGATTAAGCCGTGGTTTACCAGAAAAAGAAGATAGTCTGGAAGAGTCTTACTGGGAACGGTAATGATTAAATAATATCAACTCATTATATTCATCATTGCGTAATTTAATACGGCTGTAGTTTACAGTCGTATTTTTTCTAAACGGAATAGATTACATTGATCACTAACATACGTAATGGAATGACAGGAAAAGACTGACTTCTTTAGGATCGGGTAATGCTAGAAAATATTTCTCAGATAGAATATTCAAGACATCGCGGCCGTATCTACTGACTCCCGGAATGACCGTTCTTAAATGGAACAGAGATTATATTATGAAACTTTTAATATAATAAATATATCACAAAAATAACAATTTCATAACTTAATAAAATCTTTATTATGCGACTACCAATATAAACAACGAGATAATTTAAAATGTCTGCGAAATACGTAATTATTACACGTTTTCCATTAAAAGAACAAACTGACACTCATAAGTTCAATACATTGAAAAATAAAAATAATAAAAAATATTTTATTTCAGATGAACAGGGAATTAATGAATTATTAGAACTTCGTTTTTTTTCATCTATTGATGAAATAAGCGAAAGTGAAAACGAATTAGAATCGGCATTTAAGAGTTTTTCTTCAATATTAAGCGGAGATATTCGCCGTGAATTGGTAAAATTTGTTGAAGCGTCAATTGACTCGGAAGATGATCTTCCTGTTACAGAATATATTCGACTTCGCCATGTAGAAGTACCGGCAGAAAATTATAAACAATACCGTCAATGGCGTGAAGAGACAATCTTTAATGTAGTGCGGGAAAATAAAGAAAAAATTACCAGTTTTGAAGCCTACCACTCTCTGATTAGTGGTCAACCTGGTGTTATGTTTATTTCGGCATTTAATGTAGATAAAGAAAGCTATTTAGAAGTGTTTACCAATGAACGTTATCTGAACATTATCCAGCAAGCTGGGGATAACTACATTACAGGTGGAAATGGTGGTCTTTATACACGTATTTATCGTTCTATTTCTTGATGTTTTAAAATCTGGTAGCGAAAATGAAAAATACAGCAGAGTGTAAAAAAATAGTCGTTGTAGGGGACAAATTTAATGCATTTGCCAATGGTAAAGATGTCGTTACCATTAGCCAATTGGATCTTATTACACAAATCCCTGCTCATATTATTGATATAAATAAGCAGTTTATTGTTGGTCAGGGAATAAGATATGATTTTGCAGAAAAAATATGAGATAATCAGAAGAGAAACCAGTGCCATAATAACGAAATAGACCTAACTACTTTGCAACAGTTAACCGTTTCGAGGAAAAATGAATACTCCCATAAAAAAATAACACATAATACGGTGATAGGTGTTGCAGAGAAAGTGAATAAAAATTTATTTTCTTTACCACTATTAATTGATGAACGTTGTGAGTTAATGGCTGACCACCAAACTGGACAACATATTCAAGGGATGATTTTAATTGAGGCTTGCCGTCAGACTTTTATAGCTGTGACAGAAGAATTTTATATGTCAGATAAAGTAGGACAGTCTTATTATGTCATCATGGCTAACGAAATCACTAAGGCTATTTTGCAGACTCAATACATAAGCACACAAGCTGTTGAGGAAAATGTGTATGCCTGAAAAGTACGGCCAAACTTAGATCGGAAGTGGCAGAAGTCATAGGTTGTTTAACCAAAGATTGATATCGACGGTTGAGCTGGGCGTTGAGCCCGGCGATGGAAAAATTGAATGCATACTGAATATCGGTACCATTTTTGGCGAAATTTGTGTAGATACCTATGCTTTAGGAAAGGGAGGATATCAAGCAAGGCTAGAATCTCAGGGATAGTTTTTATTGATTCAACTAAATCTCGGTTTGGCATAACTTGAGTATTCTCTGTCATTATCAGGTAATCAGGGAGATAACGATTCATCAAACCGTGTTTGAAAAGCAACGGTAACTAATTAAATTTCAGCGAATTACCATTTTAATTACAGCAGTTACCCATCAGGTTTTGAGAAAACGGGGGGGCAGTATATCTCCATTTTCCCAAACCCCCTAGAAAACAAACAACTAATTATTGTAGATTATTATTTTGCCGGCAATCCTTTAGATATAAACCACGAAGTAACCACCCCCTGTCCTAAAAGCTCCCCTGCAATGGTGATAATTATTCCAATAACTTGCGCTAAACTTGGAATATCCCCCATCGTTACTTGTATACCAAGAGCAAAAATTGGAACGAAATTGAAAAATATCGCTGTTTTTCCTGGTCCTCTAGTAGCAATACCTATATTCCAAAAAAGATAGGCAAAAACGGAACCGGCGATCCCCATGTAGACACTCGCCAGATGACTCTCAAGTTTTCCTGAGAATAATGAAGGAACCGGTGATTCCACAAAAATGGCAATAATAGCCAATATCATTGTCTGACTTATCTAACTTGCGATAGCACAGGCCTTTGCGCATTGATACACACATTGACTGTGGCATCAGTGCCATTCCTTTCCCTCTGGCTATATTAGCCAACATGATCAATGAGTCATCAGGTTTTGGTATTCGCTTCAAGGGAAATGGTAACTTTTGAAAATAGGCTTCGCATTTACCGTAGAAGCCAGGATTCGCTTTACGTGAAAACCAATATAAAGGTAAATCAGCTACATCCTTTAGTGAGACTCTATCGTTAAGGCTTGCAGGATGGAAGGAGGGAAGAGCTAGCATTAACGGTTCACGATAAAGCCAGTAAAAACTAAATTCTTGTAAATGGCTAAGAGGTTTTTCACCTACTAAGGCAATATCCAGCTTCCCACTTCCTAGCATTTGCAGTAATTGTTTTGAGATCAATTGATGAGAGGATATTACATTTGTATCGTCTAGTAATTTAAAGGCAGGATAAATGGAAGGAATGAGGCTGGAATCTAGCGTACGTGTGATTCCAATTTTTACTGTACAACTTTCTCTATTTATTTCTCTGACCAAATGACCCAATTGGTTTATAAGTTCTCTAGCTTGTTTTTCAAATTGAACGCCCACCTCAGTCAAATAAACTTGATGAGTATTTCGGGTAAATAAAGAACAATCGAGCATTTCTTCTAAGCACTGGATTTGCCGAGTCAATGGGGGTTGAGTCATGAGCATCCGTTCAGCAGCCCGACGAAAGTTTAATTCATGAGCAACAGCGAGGAAGCATTGTAATTGTTTAATTGTAGGAAGTTTTCTATTTAAATAATTCATTTTTATATTTCAGCACCGTTTCCAAGATGTAATAAGATCGAAGCGATTATAGTGATTGGTATCAGCTTAATCTTATCTATGTATTATATTAAGAGAAATAATTACTCTTTGTTATTAATTGGAATTAATTAACTATTAAATTAATTCAATGGGCGAATTTACTTAACATGGCAGTAGTAGTGGAACAATTAAGTTTAGTCACTTAAAGACGCTGTAACATTGTCGCTATGATGGGATATATTGATATTAATCTTTTTATCTAATAATTTTGTATAATTAAATTTTTTATGCTGCATTTTTACATTTAATTTTTTATTTGGAATTTTTCATCATTAAAGCGATATGACTATCATCTTTCATAAAAAAGTGATTTTGGTGATGACTATTTTTAACTATATCAGTAAAATACCTAATATTAGTTATATGTGGATTGAAGGTAAGATGTTTCTGCAATATTCCATCATTCGATTCGCCATTTCATATTTTGTGCATAGTATCAATACATAGATTAGAGTTTTTCTACTCTAGTTTCGATGGTACAGCTTTAGATATGGTTAATAATTTATAAAGATTATTCAGGGAGATATTGCTTTTCTGCCGTAATTTTTTGACTTTTATATTAATGTTGATACAAGATTTTTTCAGTCTTGTTTGTTATTGGATTGAAACCATTGGGATGTATCTGAATATACATTGAGATTATTAGCATTTGAACAAAGGATGAAGTTAATAGCTGCTAAGGTAAAATAAAGCACCTAATGACTATATTTTTATATGGCTAATTTTATAAAAAAGAATTATATGGTATAACTCTTACTAAGGTGTTTATATATAATTTGAATTGTGTGTTATTGTCTAATGATATTATTAGGCGTTTTTGTGATTATATAATAACTGACCTTGTGGCGATTATGGGATTGGTTGTTTCAGGGTTGAGAAATATCTTTTTGGTATTAATTAATAGCTGGAAAGAGAAAGTAATAGCATTTAATGACCATGATTTTATATTGTTAATTTGAAAAAAAAGAAGTATATAATAGAACTTATACCAAGGATTTCCTATATACAATTTAAATGATAAATTATTATCTAAGGATACTATGAGTAGTTATTATGATTATGTGAAAATTGCCGGCATGTTGACTATGGTCTTAATGATGCCTGGACCGACAAATACCCTTTTAGTATTATCTGGATATTCACATGGTTTTATTAGCACTCTCAGGCTGGTATTGGCTGAGATGTTGGGTTATCTAATAGCAATTAGTTTATGGGGATTATTGTTATCCATAATTCCTCAGACTTTCATATGGTTGATATTAGTTTTAAAGCTTTGTGCTTCAACATACATTGCTTATCTGGCTTTTAAAGTTTGGCATTTTTCATTAAGCAAAAATGGGGTGAAAGTCTGTTTCAACGTTGTGTTATTTACCACTTTACTTAATCCCAAAGCTTTTGTATTTGCTACATATGTATTACCTTTTACTGCGTTCACTCAGTGGGTAGATTATATCTTTTCCATGACGACTTTTGTTTGTGCGTTGTTACCCGTTTCCCTGATTTGGACGGGGGTGGGAAAAATACTATATCGGGAAGGACAGGAAGCGGGTCGTTTAAAACCTAATCTGTTTTATCGTTTTGCTTCTTTAGTACTATCCGTTTTCTCATTCTCCATGTTTTACTCCTCAATCAAGGGTATTTTATATCTCTGATATAATATTGAGATTTGATATTGTTTTCCTATTTTTTTTTTAAAAAAGAAGATTTATCCAAAAAGATACTGGAGACTGTCGAATTCGTGTTTGATTTTCTCTGTTCTAAAATTGAGTAAAATGGGTCATGGGATATCTCATATGATAAAAGTCATGACCCAGCTCGGTTATGGATAGGAAATTATTCCATTATCAGCGGCATTTCCTCAAAGCGATGGCGAAGAGGGCGATACAGAGGGAGGTTCAACCGGATAACCTTGTTCACCATTTACCAGCACATTTGCCATTGTTTTGGCAATTTCGTGTTCGCCAATAATGATATGGCTAGCTCCACGCTCCGTAATATAGGTAACTTCGTCATCATAGTCAGCACGGACAATAATATTAATATCCGGGCGGATTTCTCTTGCGCTGGCGACAATCTCACCTGCTTCATAACCATTAGGGATTGTTAGTAATAGGGAACAAGCACAGTCCAAGCGTGCCAGCGACATTATATCTTTGCTGGCGGCGTTACCCATGACTGCACTGATACCTTGTTCACCCAGTTCCTCAAATTTGGCTCTGGTATTTTCAATCACAACCAGAGGGAACCCGTTTTCCTGCAAGCGTTGGCATAGTAAGCTACCCGTGCGTCCGTAGCCGACAACAATAGTGTGATCACAGATATTGACAGGAATTTGCGTCTCTTCTTCCAGAGTTTCTTCCAGTAGTTGTTCTTCAATTGTTTCTGTTTTTTCCAGATAACGATCCAGCAGGCTAAACAGAACTGGGTTTAGCATGATAGAAACAATCGCACCAGCCAGAACAAGGTTACGGGCATTTCCGTCAAGCAAGCCAAGTGCAACGCCAAGACCCGCCAGAATAAAGGCAAATTCACCGATTTGTGCCAGACTGACCGAAATCGTCAGCGCAGTACGGCGTGAATGACCGAACATCTTTACCAGCAACATTGCAGCGGCAGATTTACCGATAATAATAATTGCCAGCGTTGCCAGTATCTCGAGCGGTTGCTGAATCAGTACCATCGGATCAAACAGCATACCAACGGATACGAAGAACAGAACAGCGAAAGCATCTCGGAGTGGCAATGTATCTTGAGCAGCCCGGTGGCTGAGTTCTGATTCGTTCAGTACCATACCGGCGAAGAATGCACCTAGAGCGAATGAGGCATCAAATAGCGTAACGGCACCGTAAGCGATACCCAGCGCGATAACCAGTACGGCAAGGGTAAATAGTTCTCTGGAGCCGGTACTGGCGGTTTTTGCCAGTACCCACGGAATTAGACGGCGGCCAACAACAATCATCAGCAGAATAAACGCGATAACTTTTCCGACGGTAATGGCGAGTTCCATAAATAACTGCCCAGCATTGGCTTCGTGATTACCCAGAATACCGGCAGCCGCAGGCAGTAATACCAGTGTCAGGACCATCGCCAGATCTTCAACAATCAGCCAGCCGATAGCTATTTGACCTCGTTGGCTATCGATCAGTTGACGCTCTTCCAGCGCTCGTAACAGAACGACAGTACTGGCAGTTGACAGGCAGAGACCAAAGACGATACCGCTAAATAATTCCCAACCCAGTATTGCTGATAGCCCTACTCCAAGTAGTGTTGCTACCAATATTTGCGCAATAGCACCGGGGATAGCGATGGATTTTACTGCCAGCAGATCTTTGAGTGAAAAATGCAGCCCGACACCAAACATTAATAAGATAACACCAATTTCTGCCAGTTCCGGTGCCAGTGATGCGTCAGCGACAAAACCGGGGGTGAAAGGACCAGCGAGTACACCGGCGGTAAGATAACCAACCAGTGGTGAGATTTTCAGACGTTGTGCCAGCATACCAAGCAGATAAGCGAGGACGAACCCGCCAACGAGAGTGGTGATAAGTGGTGTCGAATGCTCCATTAAGACTCCTTCTTGCTGAGGCTATTAAATAGAATAGTGAAGAGGTAGGTGTAACCGTATCTTATAGGTAATTCGAGGTAAATTCGCTAAAAAAATGAATAAAACATCAAAAAATATGGATTGAAAGGATTAAACTACCCGTAACATCGATTTGTATTGATCTGTTTGAACATTTATGAGGTATATAAAGGTTACTCCCACATAAAAAATAACTTTTATGTGGGGCTGTTTGGCGATTTTTTTAGTTCTTATCTTCTATATTAGGTAATAGTGCGGTAAATATTCCAAGTAACGGCAGAAAAGCACAAATCTGATAAACTAGTTCAATACTTGTTCTGTCCGCAATGTAACCTAGTACCGCGGCGCCGATACCTCCCATACCAAAAGCTAGTCCGAAAAACAGGCCGGATACCATCCCGGTTTTACCCGGAATAAGCTCCTGAGCATATACCAGGATTGCAGAAAACGCAGATGCCAGAATCACACCAATAATCACTGACAGTATGCTTGTCCAGTACAGAGAAGCATAAGGCAGAATCAATGTAAAAGGTGCAACGCCAAGGATTGATATCCAGATAACGTACTTTCTGCCAATTTTATCACCAATAGGTCCGCCAATGATGGTCCCTGCCGCAACTGCGAATAAAAAGATGAACAGATGAAGCTGGGCATTTTGTACAGAAATGCTAAATTTGTGCATTAAGTAAAAAGTGTAATAGCTGCTGATACTGGTGAGATAAAAATATTTGGAAAATACTAAGATCAACAGAATAGACAGAGAACTGATCACTGTTTTTCTTGATAAAACTTTAACAACAGGGGCAGTTTTGGCTTGATTTTTTTTTGTATGATTTTGGGTCTTATACCATTTACTGACCTGCAACAGCACGACAATTCCCAGTAATGCAGCCAGAGAGAACCAGCCGACATTGCCTTTACCATAAGGCGCGATAAACGCAGCCGCTAGCAAAGGCCCGAGGGAAGTGCCAAAATTACCGCCGACTTGAAAAAGAGATTGAGCCAGCCCGTGGCGCCCACCGGATGCCATGCGTGCTACGCGTGACGATTCAGGGTGAAATACCGAAGAGCCGGTGCCAACTAATGCAGACGCTAATAAGATTATCGGGAAACTTTCAGCATAGGCCAGCAGTAACAGACCTGATAAGGTAAAGCTCATCCCAATGGGCAGTGAATAGGGTTGTGGATGTTTATCGGTATAAAGACCTATCAGTGGTTGTAATAAAGATGCAGTAATCTGGTAGGTTAGTGTGATCATACCAATTTGCACAAAACTCAGGTTGAATTCTGATTGCAGTAAAGGATAAATCGCCAGAATCAACGATTGGATCATATCGTTCAACAAGTGTGAAATACTGATCGCACCAAGAATAGTAAAAACGGTATTCCTGGTTTTTCTTGCATGAGGTGGAACTATGGTGGTGTTGCTCTGTTCGCTCATATTAACTGCCAACCTATCTTATTTGGAAGTGAGTTCATTGGTTATTTGTTGCACTTAAATATATATTAGGCTGATAGTTGATTTTTTACTATCTCAGAGAATAGTTTGATAAGATGTTCGAAAAGATGAAACTAAGCATGTTCTAATAATCGCATAAGTGACCTATCCCATAGAATTATCAATAAATCCCGCCTTGTTAGCTTCTTAAGCTGTTTTTGCATGGCAATTCACTAAAAAAACATGGAGATATACCATGAGATTTTCGTTTAAGACCTCAGCTTGCGCTTTGGTTGTTTCTATGACACTACTTCCAGCAATAGCAAATGCATGGGAAAAAGACAAAACCTATGACATTACTATTTTGCACACGAATGACCATCATGGTCATTTTTGGCATAACGACTACGGCGAATATGGTTTGGCCGCTCAGAAAACGGTCGTTGATGAAATCCGTCAGGAAATCGCCAAAAAAGGCGGTAGTGTGTTACTGCTCTCCGGCGGAGATATTAATACCGGTGTACCAGAGTCCGATTTGCAAGATGCAGAGCCTGATTTTAAAGGTATGAACCTGGTGGGCTATGATGCGATGGCATTGGGCAACCATGAGTTTGATAATCCTTTGCAAGTGTTGCTTCAACAGGAAAAATGGGCAAATTTTCCCTTCCTTGCGGCTAATATTTACAAGACAAGCACTGGTAAGCGTTTGTTCAAGCCTTATACCATTTTTGATAAGCAGGGTGTAAAGATTGCGGTTATCGGACTGACCACCGATGATACGGCTAAAATCGGCAACCCTACTAATTTCCCAGATGTTGAATTTCGTGTTCCCGCGACAGAAGCCAAAATAGTGGTTGAGGAACTGAAGAAAAATGAAAAACCAGATGTCATTATTGCGGCAACGCATATGGGACACTATGACAATGGTAATTATGGCTCCAATGCACCGGGTGATGTTGAAATGGCGCGTAGTTTGCCTGCCAGTTATCTGGATATGATTGTCGGTGGTCACTCACAAGATCCGGTCTGTATGTCTGCGGAAAATAAAAACTACAAACAGATTGATTATGTACCAGGAACACCATGTTCGCCTGATCGCCAGAATGGCACCTGGATTGTTCAGGCTCACGAGTGGGGCAAATATGTTGGTCGTGCTGATTTCCAGTTCCGTAATGGTGAATTAAAGCTGACTCACTATCAGTTGATCCCCATTAATCTCAAGAAGAAAGTGCAAAAGGAAGATGGTTCTGCTGAACGTGTTTACTACACTCATGAAATTGCTCAAAACCCGGAAATGATCAAGTTGCTGACGCCTTATCAGGATAAAGGTGATAAACAGCTTGGTATAAAAGTGGGTTCTGTTGAGGGTAAATTGGAAGGAGATCGCAGCAAAGTTCGTTTTGTTCAGACTAATATGGCCCATGTTGTTCTTTCTGCCATGATGGAACGCGCTGATGCTGATTTCGCGATTATGAGTGGTGGTGGTATTCGTGATTCAATTGAATCAGGCGACATCACTTATAAAGATGTGTTGAAAGTGCATCCATTTGCTAACACATTGGTTTACGTTGAGATGAAAGGCAGCGAAGTTGAACAATATCTGGCGACGATTGCGAATATGAAAGTTGATTCTGGCGCTTATGCTCAGTTCGTGAATGTCAGCCTGGTTGCTGATGGTAAACGTGTTAAAGAGGTAAAAGTTGGTGGTAAGCCATTGGAGCCAAATAAAATTTACCGCATAGCAATGCTTGATTTTAACGCTATCGGTGGTGATGGTTACCCACGTATTGATAATTACCCAACCTATGTCAACACCGGTTTTGTTGATGCAGAAGTTCTGAAAGGCTATATCGAAAAGCACTCACCACTGAAAGCGGCTGATTATGAGCCAAAAGGTGAAATTGTTTATCAATAATCCCTGACAAGGTGATGAATTGAAAGGGCTGCCAATCTGGCGGCCCTTTTGGATTGAGATTAAACTTTTGCTATATCGGCAAAAGTACCCTTCAACAAACAACACAGCTCAGCAGGCGCCAGTTCAATATCTAATCCCCGTTTACCGCCAGAGATAAACATAGTTGGGAACTGCTGCGCCTGATTATCAATAACTGTTGGTAAGTGTTTTTTCTGTCCTAACGGGCTGATCCCACCGACCAGATAACCCGTGATTTTTTGGGCTATGTATGGATCAGCCATATCTGCTTTTTTGGCTTTAAAGACTTTGGCGACCTTTTTCAAATCCAGTTGACCTGAAACGGGGGTAATGGCGACTACTAAATTTTTAGCATCACCATTAAGTGCGACCAGCAACGTTTTAAACACTTGTCTGGCATTTAATCCTAACTTCTTAGCCGCTTCATCACCAAAGTTATGCTCATTGGTATCATGTTCATAGGTATGAAGAGTAAAGTTAACTTTTTGTTTTTCTAATAAAATGATCGCCGGTGTCATAATTTCATTACAGAGGATAATTTTGTAATCTAGGATAACGGATGAAATAGAATTGTGAAATTGATATTCTGATTTCGGCTCTGTTGCCTGCTATACAAACGGGTAATACTCCGAATAATAAGAATAACGAAAATAATAGGTTATTCCTCTTTTGACTGGCCAATAGAAATATTGGCCTTTTTTTAACTCTGCTCTTCCATCAACATCTGAGGCAAATTACCCTCACCATATAAGTGCAAAGCTCCGACAGCGATCAAATACCGGCCGGCAGGTAATTCCCGTAAGCGCTGATTCCATTGCTTATTACGTTCAGTCATCAGCAGTTGATATATTTCTTCACTGAAAGTTGTTGGTAAAGCATGTTTTTGCTGTTCGGGCTGATAATCCATCCACCAACTTATCATCGTTTGTAAAGCGCGAGCATTGGCGTACCAATGGGCTAATGTATCTTCCAGTAGTGGCAGGCCGTTATTCGGTATTTGATTGAGTAACTTAATCTGTGATTCAGCACCTTCCAGTTCGATAATTGTTTTCCCCCGTGCTTTGGCTGCATTCAGTAGCTGATAATCGATACCATAGTGAGGGGATAATCCAAGATTCTGCGCTTGTTCAGCCTGTAAAATTAAAGCGATTTGCCATGAGGGTAATAAATTGAGCCATTCTTCGTGTTGCCGGATCTCATGGCAGCAGCGCTGAAAATCTTGATACATTTCAGAGGATAGACGTTGTTCAATACGGGAATACGATTGAAACTCATCATCATGAAATGGGAAATCTGCCTGAGTAATATCTGCTTCTACGATTAATGTATCGGATTGATTAAGCTGCTCCATTAATATTTCTGGAAGTGGAAACATGTTTTCCGTGCCCATATGAATACTGCCTACCAGATGCAGATATCGGCCTCCAGTCAGTGTAATATCACAAGCTGGATAAGGATAACGGCATGATGAGTTCAGCCCCAGCATATTGGTAAGGTATTTAATCAGTCGTCCCATTTGAACTCCAGTTCAGCATTTATTTTTTTAGGCTAACTCTATTTCAGGCTAATACTATAGCTGTACTTCTGCTGTATCTTCATTGAATATTCCTTTACTGTTATCAGCATACAAGGAAATTTTCTCTCCCTCCTTCATTTACCTTGCCAGCCGCAGGGGCTGAGCACGAAGACCCTGTTATTGGGGCATTCCTTGATTAACATCATCAAAGCAGACTCATTTCTCTGGTGATTCAGAATTTAGGCTTAAACCTCAGTAATCGGTTAGCGTTACTTACCACCGTAATTGAAGAAAGCGCCATCGCTGCACCTGCTACCACCGGATCTAACAATGTTCCGGTAAAGGGATAGAGCACACCGGCGGCAATTGGAATCCCTAATGTGTTGTAAATAAATGCGCCCAACAGGTTCTGTTTCATATTACGCAGCGTTCCTTTGGACAGTTCAACCGCATCAGCCACACCATGCAGACTGTGACGCATCAGTGTTATTGCTGCGGTTTCAATAGCGATATCACTACCGCCGCCCATTGCTATCCCAACATCAGCTTGTGCCAGTGCGGGCGCATCGTTAATACCATCCCCCACCATAGCAACCTTGTGGCCTGCTGCCTGAAGCTTCTGAATAGCTGCGGCCTTGCCATCTGGTAACACACCCGCGATCACCTGATCAATACTCGCTTCTTTGGCAATTGCATTGGCAGTCACCGGGTTATCTCCAGTCAGCATCACTAAACGGTAGCCCTGATGATGTAATCGTTTCAGTGCGCTAAGGGTGTCTTCACGCAATGGGTCACGAATTGACAGCACTGCCGCCGCTTTGCCGCCTGCCGCCAGAATAACTGGCGTGATACCTTTTTCTGCCTGTTGAGCAATCAGCGGTTTTAATTCCTGTGTATCAATTTGATTTTGTTCCAGTAATGCCTGATTACCCAGCAACAGTGCTGTACCATTCACTTCACCGCTGATACCCAGTCCAGCCAGAGTGCGGAATTGTTCAACTTGCGGTAATTCCAGTCCTTCGGCTTTGGCAAGAACTGCTTTGGCTAATGGATGGTTAGAACCACTTTCCAGAGCGCCTGCCCAAATCAATACATTTTGTTCACTATATCCGTTGAAAGTATGGATATCAGTAACTTGTGGCATACCTTCAGTCAGCGTCCCGGTCTTATCGAAAACAAGGGTGTCCAGTGCGCTTGCTTGTTGCAGGGCATCGGCATCCCGTACCAGAACCCCGAATTCTGCGGCGCGGCCAACACCCGAGATAATCGACATAGGGGTCGCCAGCCCAAGAGCACAGGGACAGGCAATAATCAGCACCGTGGTAATAATGACCAATGAATACATAATTTGTGGTGCCGGACCAACGAAATACCAAATGGCGCCTGCAATCATGGCAATCGCCACAACAACCGGAACAAACACGGAGGAGATTTTATCTGCTAACTGACCTATCTCGGGTTTACTACTTTGTGCCTGACGTACCAGTTTGATAATTCGTGCTAATGTCGTCTGGCTGCCGACTGCGGCGGCAGTAAACAGTACGGTACCATCCTGCACAGTTGTACCCGCGTGAACGTTATCGCCTCTGGATTTCTGTTGTGGAATCGGCTCACCGGTCAGCATCGCCTCATCTAGCCAGACTTCACCCTGAATGATTTCGCCATCAACCGGAACACGATCACCCGTCGTCAAACGCAATGTCATTCCCGGTTTAACATCAGCCAAAGGTATCTCTTTTTCACCATTTTCTGTCACCACACGGGCGGTGGGTGGTGTCAGATCCAGCAGGCGTTCCAGTGCTTTTGAGGAGCGCTGGCGGGCACGCTGTTCCAGAGCATGTCCCAGGTTTATCAAACCGATAATCATGGCACTGGCTTCGTAATAAAGGTGACGGGCTTGTGGGGGAAAAACATCCGGCCATAGATTGACACTGGTAGAGTAAAACCAAGCGGCACCTGTTCCTAATGCCACTAGGGTGTCCATTGTGGCACTACCGTTTTTCAGGCTTTGCCACGCGTTGCGATAGAAATGACCACCAGCAAAAATCATTACGGCAAGCGTGATAATCCCGATAGTTAGCCAGATGTTATGGTTTGCCGGGGTGAGCATCATATTGTCGCCCATCATGCCCCATACCATGGCTGGAATACCGACAACCAAGGCTAATGCCGATTGCCAGCGGAAACGGCGCATATTGGCTTCAGAAACTTGTTGCTGGCGCTCACGACGTTCAGTTTCGTCCTGGATCAGCTCTGCACCATATCCGGCTTTTTCCACGGCTTGAATCAGTGTGTCGGGTAATGCGCTGCCAGTAATCAAAGCACTGCGTTCAGCAAGGTTCACTCTGGCATTTTCCACGCCATCGACACTTTGCAATGCTTTTTGAACTTTGTTCACACAGCTGGCACAGGTCATACCATCCAGCAGTAACTGGATACTGTCATCTCTGTCACTGACCAGAAATACATCAGTTTTTTCGACCGGAATAGAAGAGGTTGCCGCTGCCAAAGGTTCCGGTCTGTTTGAAGCAGGTGAAGCAGGTATTGTCAGCGGCTTAGATTTTGGGAGGTTTTGACCGGCAGCCAGTTTTGCGTGATAACCCGCCTGCTCAATGGCGGCAATCAACGTATAGGTATCGGTTTTACCATAAACTTTAGCGGTTTCAGTATTCACATTTGCGGCGATAACGCCATCTACGGCTTCCAGTGCTTTACGTGCAGTACCTGCACAATGCATACAACTCAGGCCAGAAAGTTCTAGTTCGACATCAGGCTGGCTGGCAATGGTGGCTTGGTAACCCGCTTCTTTAATCGTTTCGATTAAAGACTCAGGAGCGGTTTCGCCGGTTACTTTGGCATAATCAATAGTAATATCTGCTTGCTCTACATCGGCACGATTTTCCAGTGCTTTTTTCACACGGTTAACACAGTGCATACAGGAGAGTCCCTGTAATGTTAAAATAGTGGTATGTGACATAAAAAAATCTCCTAACACATAGTGATATAATTATTCTTCACATCGGTATGATAATTGATGATGATATCTACACAGTTCAAGTGAATTTCTGACTTGTTGCGAAGGTTAAACCTTCCCTCAAGGGTAAGGTCAAGGGGAAAAAATGAACATCAGTGAAATTGCCCAAAGAACCGGCCTGACCAGTAAAGCTATTCGGTTTTATGAAGAAAAGGATCTGATCACACCGCCGGAAAGAGGTGATAATGGCTACCGTTATTATCAGCAGAAACATATTGATGAGTTAACGCTGTTGCGTCAGGCGAAGCAGGTCGGTTTTACGCTTGAGGAGTGTCGTGAGTTTTTAGTGTTATTTCGAAATCCCAACCGTCACAGTGCCGATGTAAAAGCGGCAACGTTGCATAAAGTGGCTCAGATAGAAAAGACGATTAAAGAGTTACAGGAAATCAGAAGTAAGTTGTTAGCTTTGGCGGAAGAGTGCCCAGGAGATGATGGGGCGGCGTGCCCCATCATAGATCATTTGTCTGGTTGCTGTTCTCATTGAGAATCGACGGGTTTTACTTTCAGTGTAATGCCATCAACAGCGATGACTTCTACTTCGGTATTGGCGGGTAGTTCACTGTTACAATGAACTCGCCAGCTTCCATCAGCAAGCCTGATCCGGCTGTAACCATTTTCGGTATTCGCAATCAGTTTAGCCCGGGTACCGATGAGCTGGTGGTCTTTCTGGTTCAGCGTATCGCTGCCTTTTGACGGGCGGCTACGTAACCAGTAGCGCCATAGCACCGCAGAGAGCAGCGTCAGAGTTGCAAACAGAATACCTTGTAATTCCCAGTCTATTCCAGGTAGTAACCAGGTGATAAACGCAACAACGATAGCGGCTATACCGGTCCATAACAGATAGCCGCCGGTTCCCAGAAGCTCTGCGATTAACAGTAAACCGCCGAAAGAGAACCAAAGCCAGGTTGTTTGAGCCGCAATCTGTGCAATCATGGTTATTTACCTTTTTTGCTCTCGCCAATCAGTTCAGCAATACCACCAATAGCCCCCATAAGATTGCTGGCTTCCAGCGGCATCATAATCACCTTGCTGTTACCGGAGGCGCCAATACTGGTCAGTGCATCGGTATATTTCTGGGCAACAAAGTAGTTAATGGCTTGCATATTACCGTCAGAGATCGCGTCAGAAACCATTTTGGTTGCGCGAGCTTCTGCTTCAGCGGCACGCTCACGCGCTTCTGCCTGAAGGAACGCGGACTGACGTTCCCCTTCGGCTTTCAGAATCTGAGACTGTTTTTCACCTTCGGCTTTCAAAATCGCCGCCTGACGGATACCTTCCGCTTCCAGAATATCAGCACGTTTGGTACGTTCTGCTTTCATCTGGGCGTTCATGGCGGAAATTAATTCCTTCGGTGGGCGCACATCACGGATTTCAATACGGGTAATTTTCACGCCCCACGGGTTAGTGGCTTCATCAACAATATGCAATAGACGGCTGTTGATGGAATCACGCTGCGACAGCATTTCGTCCAGTTCCATTGAACCCAAAACGGTACGGAAGTTCGTCATAGTCAGGTTAATGATGGAGAGCTCAAGATTGCTGACTTCATAGGCGGCCCGAACAGGATCGACAACTTGAATAAAGCAGACTGCATCAATAGTCACATTGGCGTTATCGCGGGAAATAACTTCCTGTGAAGGAATATCCAGCACTTGTTCCATCATGTTAATCTTACGGCCAATGCGATCGATAAAAGGGATAATAATATGCAGGCCCGGTAATAAAGTCCGGGTATAACGGCCGAAGCGTTCTACCGTCCATTGATAACCCTGTGGCACTGTTTTTACGCAAGTAAATACAACCACCACTGCAATGAATATCAGAATAGGGACGGCACCAAAAGCAAATAAGTCCATAGCAATTCCTTAATCAAATAAATTAGTAAAGCAGCGAATAAACTTGGCGACGGTATTTCGACGCCAGAGCGTTACCGGTTCCCATTGCAGACATAATATCCATCATTGTTTTCCGTACTGCACCATTAGCGGCAGAAAGATCCTTTTTCAGGAAGCCCAATAATAGTTCCAGAGCTTCTTCATTACGGCTTACTTCATGCAATTTCAGAGCCAGCTTAACAGCCAGATCTGCATTTTCCGGTTGAGTGGAGAATTCCTGTTGCAATTGCTGGATCTCTGGTGTATCTGCTGCTTGCTTTTGTAACTCAATTTGAGCCAGTAAACTATGATAATGCGTGTCTTGATCCTGTAATGGGATAAGATTCAGAATTTCCTGAGCTTCTTCTATATTATTGAGCATAATTTGCACTTTGGTCAACATTAATGCAATTTCACTGTTTTTAGGGGCTAATTGCCAGGCTTCTTTTAACAGTGGCAGTGCTTCTTGGAGTTTTCCTTCCGCGATAAGTTCTTCGGCTTGGGCGGCTTTCAACTCTTCCGGCTTGGGCAATACGCGGGAAAGCATCTCTCTGATCGCATTTTCAGGTTGTGGCCCCTGAAAACCATCTACTGGTCGGCCTTGTTGCAGCATATAGACAGTAGGAATGGCCCGTAAGCCAAACTGTGAAGCGACCATTTGTTCTTTATCGCAATCTACTTTTGCCAATATAAATTGATCTGCATATTCTGCTGCCAGTTTATCCAGAATTACGCCCAATTCTTGACAGTGGGGGCTATGTTCAGACCAAAAATAAAATAAAACAGGTACAGTCATAGACTGTTCAACAGTTTGTTGCAGATTACTTTCGTTAACGTTAATTCCAGTTGTGGTTGATAGCATATAATTAGTCTCTTAAATTCGGTTGTCGTAGGGTCTTATTAAACAGATGAGGTTATTTTCCTGACTTTCAAGTTGTACCACTCTGTTTACTCAGTATTTTATCCATTAATCTTCCCGGCAAAATTCGGCGCATAATGGTTACAGCATGGGTTATCCAAGTAACCGGATAACGTAATCTAGGATTCGGACTTTCTAAAGCATGAATCAGTTTGCGCACAACGGCTTCGGGAGTCAGGGTGAAATGGCGGGCAATTCTAGAATTTACCACGGGTTTATCGCGTTGAGTCTGATTCACATTTTCTGCAAAACGTGTTTTTATCGGGCCAGGTACAATCAAGCAGGATTTAATTCCTGTTCCCGCCAATTCCATTCTTAATGCGTCTGACCATGCTTCTAAAGCATATTTACTGGCAGAATAAGCACCGCGGCCTGGGGTTGAAATCAGCCCCATGACTGAACTGGTTTGGATAATACGGCCTTCACCATGCAGTTGCATTGCTGGAAGTAATAAACAGGTAAGTTGATGTGTACCAAACAAATTGGTAGAGAATTGGCGTTCCAGTTGTTCACGGCTGATAGTATTTAGCGGACCATAAATACCAAAGCCGCCATTATTAAACAGTCCGTAAAGGCGACCATTGGTTAATCGGATCACTTCGGCAGCGGCACGTTCGACACTGATTTTATCATCAAGATCCAATGCGATAGGTTCCAGCCCTAATTCGCGCATATGTTGTAAATCCTCGGGTTTCCGGCAGGCGGCTAATACTCGATAGCCCCGTTGATGGAGTGTCTTGGCCGCCTCCAGACCAATTCCACTGGAACAGCCGGTGATAAGAACTGACTTTTGCATAACTTTACCTGCTTATATACATCAATTTGTAAAAACTGATGGTTTACTACTTAAGAATGATTAAGGTGTACTAATAATATGTCAGATATCCAGTCGGCGATAAACGGTTGAGCAGCCAGATTGGGATGTAATCCATCCTGTTGTACCCATTCTGGTTTAATAGCGACTTGTTCCATGTAAAACGGGAGCAGGGGAATTTGATTGTGTTCTGCCAGTTTGGGGTAAATCCCGGCAAAAGATTCGGTATAACGTCGCCCATAGTTTGGTGGCAGACGGATCTGCATCAATAAAGGCTGAATATTGGCTTGTTTCACTAAGGTGATGATTTGTTGCAGATCCTGTTCTGTTTGTTGTGGAGGAAAACCGCGTAATCCATCATTGGCGCCAAGTTCTATCAGGACCCAACGGGGTTTATGCTGTTTAAGTAATTCGGGCAGCCTTTCAAGGCCCTGAGCCGCGGTATTACCGCTGATGCTGCCGTTGATAACAGTGATTTTATTGCCGGATTTCTGCCACTTTTTGTCCATCAAAACAGGCCATGACTGTTCAACTGGCAGATGGTAACCGGCGCTAAGGCTATCACCCAGAATCAAAAGAGTATCAGCGGCAGTCGCTCTGGCGCTGAATAGCACCACCAGTAAAAGGAAGAGTAAATGGTAACGGGGAATATTCTTGAAGTTCAGCATCTCAGTAAGCACGTTGGTCAGGGGGAACATAGGATCACTATATTGCAGGGAGTCGGGTTGGTTGTCGAGCCTGCACAGACGATTGCTCTGGTGGGCGAATCGGGTTCCGGTAAATCCACGTTGCTTGGCATTATTGCCGGGTTGGATGATGGTAGTGACGGAGAGGTTCGGCTGCTGGGGCATAATTTAAGCCGGATGAATGAAGAACAAAGGGCACAACTGCGGGCTGAAAATGTCGGTTTTGTTTTTCAGTCATTTATGTTAATTCCGACGTTAAACGCATTGGAGAATGTCCAGCTTCCGGCTCTATTACGTGGCGAGTCTGAAAATAACAGCAAGAAACGGGCGGTTGAATTACTAGAGCAACTCGGATTGGGGAAGCGCTTAAAACATATGCCGGCACAACTTTCTGGTGGTGAACAACAGCGGGTGGCGTTGGCACGGGCATTCAGTAGCCAACCTAAGATTTTGTTTGCTGACGAACCAACAGGGAATCTGGATCGGCAAACGGGAGATCGTATTGCTGATTTACTGTTTTCTCTCAATCGTGATTACGCCACAACATTAATTCTGGTCACTCATGATAGCCAGCTTGCGGCACGTTGCCAGCGTTGTTTGCGGTTGGTTGATGGCAAATTGAGGGAAGAAAAATGATTTGGCGCTGGTTTTGGCGTGAGTGGCGCACGCCTTCTTTATTGATTGTCTGGTTATCTCTGACGCTGGCAGTGGCTTGTGTGCTGGCATTGGGAAGGATCAGTGATCGCATTGATCAAAGTGTTCATTACCAGAGCCGGGATTTTCTGGCGGGTGATTTAGTTCTGCGTGCCTCTTATCCAGTAGATGAAGGGTGGTTACAGCAGGCGAAAAACCTTGGGCTAAAGTTGAGCCGCCA
The DNA here is from genome assembly GCF_042879395.1 of Photorhabdus sp. RM322S. NCBI lineage: Bacteria > Pseudomonadati > Pseudomonadota > Gammaproteobacteria > Enterobacterales > Morganellaceae > Photorhabdus > Photorhabdus sp. RM322S. The sequence continues at coordinate 13,675 of NZ_JBHFKW010000014.1, read as the reverse complement.
GCTCTCTTTCTCCACGATGACCTATGCTGGGGACATTCCTCAACTTGCCAGTGTCAAAGCCGCGGACAGTCGTTATCCGCTATATGGTGAGCTGGTAACCCATCCTCCGGGTTTGAAAGCAGAAAAAGGCACGGTGCTGGTAGCACCTCGTTTGCTTGAACTATTGAAAATTAAAGTTGGCGATAATCTGGATGTGGGGGATACCACGCTCAGGGTGAGTGGAGAATTAATTCAGGAGCCAGACAGTGGTTTTAATCCATTCCAGATTGCGCCACGGATTTTGATCAATCTTGATGATGCGCAATCTACCGGCGCTATTCAGCCTGGCAGCCGTCTGACTTACCGTTATATGTTTTCTGGTGATAAAGAAGCGGTTTATCAATATCAACAGCTAATTGATCCCCAACTTAAGGCTGATCAGCGCTGGAATACCTTGAAGCAGGATAGTGGCGCGCTGGCAAAATCTATTGATAGGGCGCAGCAATTCTTGTTGTTATCGGCTTTGCTCACATTATTACTTGCTGTCGCGGCGGTAGCCGTATCAATGACTCACTATTGCCGTAGCCGCTATGACTTGATTGCGGTGCTTAAAACACTGGGTGCGGGACGTTGGGCGTTACGTAAATGGGTGATTGGTCAATGGCTGGTGATATTGAGTGCGGCAGCACTGGTGGGGGCGCTTCTTGGATTGATGTTTGAATATCTGCTGGTGCAGATTCTGGCGGCTATGCTACCGAAGACGTTACCACAAGCGGGATTCTGGCCGTGGATATGGGCATTAGGGGCATTATCGGTTATCGCTTTGCTGGTGGGGATACGTCCGTACAAACAGTTAATGGCAACCCAACCATCAAGGGTACTGCGTGATGATATTATCGCGCCCATCTGGCCGTTGCGCTATTACCTACCGTTGGTGGCGCTGGTGGTGATTAGCGGGCTGAGTCTGCTGGCTGAAACTAAGCCTATGTTATGGGCGTTACTTGCCGGCATGATGATTGTTGCGGTATCACTGGCCGTGCTCGGTTGGGGGGGATTGTGGCTATTACGTCATCTGAAATTCCGCCAGCTCAGTTTTCGTCTGGCGGTTAACCGATTACTGCGGCAGCCATTGCAGACGGTAACGCAATTGGCGGCTTTCTCTTTATCATTTATGTTATTTGCTTTGTTGTTGGTAGTCAGGGGAGATTTGCTTGATCGCTGGCAACAACAACTGCCAGCGGACAGTCCAAACTATTTTCTGATTAATATGACTGGACAGCAAATTCCACAAGTGGAAAATTTGCTGGCTCAGTATCAGGTTAAACCGGCGGAATTCTATCCGGTGGTATTAGCCCGCTTGACGGAGATTAATGGTCAGTCAGCAATAACGTGGGCAGATGCCAGAGAACCGGACAGCAACACTGTACGACGGGAATTGAACCTGACATGGAAAGAGGAATTGCCACCATTTAATGCTCTGGTAGAGGGCAATTGGCCACCCAAAGAGGATGAAGTTTCTATTGAGAAGGGGGTTGCTGAACGTTTGGCAATCAAAATCGGCGATAAACTGACATTCAGTGGCGATACGCAGCAATTTAGCGCCACAGTAAGCAGCATCCGGCAGGTGGACTGGGAAAGTTTTCGGCCAAATTTCTTCTTTATTTTCCCAAAACGGGCATTGGAAAATCAGCAACAAACCTGGTTGACCAGTTTCCATTATCAAGGGGATGGCCGATTGCTAACCAGTCTTAATCGCCAGTTTCCAACGTTGAGCTTGCTTGATACCGGTGCGATGATTAAGCAAATTCAGGGTATTTTGCAGCAGGTAGGCAGGGCGTTGGAGGTCATGGTTGGGCTGGTTATGGTATGTGGCGCATTACTCCTGTTGGCTCAGGTTCAGGTAGGGATGCATCAACGACAACTTGAGCTGGTGGTTTACCGTACCTTGGGTGCCAGTAAGCCATTACTGCGTCGTACTCTCTGGAGTGAATTCGCTTTGCTTGGGCTAATGGCGGGTTTTACCGCGGCATTAGGTGCTGAAGTGGCGCTTTGGTTGTTGCAGACAAAAGTGTTTGATTTTCCATGGCAACCAGAGTGGCAAATGTGGCTCTTACTGCCAATCATTAGTAGCCTGTTACTTTCGTCGTGTGGTAGTTGGTTAGGGGGCAGGTTGTTACGGGGAACGGGATTGCACCGTCGGGTGCAGGGGTAAAAAGGCGATATTTGTAACATCCAGGAAATGGGTAAGCTCGTCGAGACGTGGTGAACCCACTTCCTGGGAGTCGAAGCCACATTAATTTGCTGATCTGTTTATCGTTGTTTAAGCAAATTCGGCTCTAAGTTGTGGCAGGATTTTTGCGCTGAAAGTCGTGAGACCTTCGACATAATCAGGGAAGATCAACATAACGCCATCCAGCTCGCATTCACGCAGTAAATCTGACAATTGCCTGCGACAAGTTTCTGGGTTGCCGATAGCCGTGTGAGTCATAAAGGCATTTTGGGATCGTTCAACCATAGCATTGCTTTTTTCACCAACATCGACGCCGAAACTATGCATCATGTTCTTAACTGCGCCGATATCCAGGCCATCTCGATAGAACTGAGCCAGAGTTTCAGCTTCTTCATCTGTTTCGGCGCAGATAATCGTACACATACAAAAGGTCTTGGTGGTTGTACCGTATTCTGCCGCAATACGTTTGGCCATTAGGCTTATTTGCTGTGTCTCTTCTTCATCCTTACCGCCAATGAAACACACATCAGTATTACGTACACTAAAGCGCAGCCCACATTCTGATTGACCGGCACAGACCAAATAAGGACGTGGAACGGAAACAGGTTTAGGTTCAGAAACACAATTCTTCAAATTAAAGAACTCTCCTTGGTGATTAACCTGCTTCTCGCACCAAAGCCGTTTGATCAATTGGGTCCATTCTTCAGTCATTGCATAACGCTGATCGTGATCTAAATCACTATCCCATTCTCCCATTTGTTCAAATTCATCTTTGAATGAACCGGAGACAATATTCAACCCGGCGCGTCCATGACTAATCTGATCCAATGTGGCGATCATCTTAGCTGTCACGGCAGGATTATGCAGTCCAGCGTGCATGGTCGCGATAAGTTTGGCATGATGAGTCACTTCAGCGATACCAGCCATCATCGTGACGGATTCCAGCGAACAACCCCAATGTTCGGTTTCACCGCCGAAGCCACGCCATTTGCTCATGGACATAATGAAGTCCAGGCCAATTTGATCAGCCAGAATAGCGGCTTCACGGTTTTGCTGATAAGAAGCATCTAGTGGTGGTGTATTTTTAGAAATAATCCACCCACCTTTAGCTATGGGCAGAAATACACCGAATTCTTTTTTTGCCATTATTAATTCCTTGTTTTTATGTTGTAAGGAATACCTTTTCAGGTCCATTTTATTTTTAAATTCAGTTAAGCAAGGTACTGTTATCAGAGTGTTTTTTCACTATTTGTGAAGGTGGTTGCATCGTGAATGTGATAATCAGAATGGTAAGCACGGGTATGGCAATAATGAAGAATGCGGGTGTAAAACTACCTGAATAATCTTTAATCGCTCCTACTAAGAAAGGGGCGAAACACGCGATAGTGGAGATCAGGTTCACCACCGAGAACAATTCTAGGTAAGGCTTACGCCCAAAGTAATTGAACAGTAATAGGCTGGATGCCAGAAAGGTCATGCCATAACCGATGCCAATACATAAAGTAAACAGGATTAAAAATGTCCATGAAGAGGCAGCACTTAGTGCGATAAGACCACAGATAATTATTGACAGACTGCCGATAAGAAGCTTTTTGGGATCGAGCCATTCACCAACAGCTCCTCCGGCAAATCTTGAAAACGCATTGATAAAAGCCAAAATACTGAGCGAGGAAGCGGCAACAGACTCACTGAATCCATTTTCGGTGATGTGGGCTACAGCAAAACTGTTAACGGTTATTCCGCACAGTAAGAAAGAGGTATAAGCTGCCGCAATGGCATAGAATTGCCACGTTTGCAGTGCTTGCCGGGCATTCCAGATTTCCTTGGTGCGATAGATGCTGGAAGGGGTTTGATCTTGTTGATTTTTACTGACTTGTTCAGCATGGGCGCTTTCCTTTTTGCCTTCGCGCATCACTAAAATAGTCAACAGGCTGAACAGGGTCAGTAATACCCCGGAAATCGCCCAGTGCATACGCCAGCTTCCCCAGAATGCGGTTGCCAGGAAATAGATCCATGGGCCAAGCACTCCACCTAATCCACCAATGGTGAAATAGATACCAAAGGCCAGCGACTGTTTTTCAAAAAGCCGGCTAATGACATAAGTTCCGGGAACGGTAGCCATAAGGCTAAAACCGATCCCCAGCAGTGTTGTGCCGGTGAAATAGGCGGTGATACTGTGGGTGTTGTAGAGGATGTAAAAACCGGTGATGAAGATTAGCGTACCGATCAGCAAAGTGGCTCGGACACTCGTATGACGAATAAGCATCGCCGGAAGGTAACTGGACAGCCCACATGACAGGCCAAGTAAAGTGAATCCCAAACCTGCATCAGTCCAACTCCAGCGTAATTCCTTGATCATGCTGGGTAACACAACGCCCAATGAGGTAAATGTCGTTGCGGTGACCAGAAAATAAACCAGACCCAAAAGTATCAGCAGAAGCCACTGATAAGTACGTCCGAACCTGTCGTGTTGAATGGGCATCTTGACTCCATAATGGATAAAGGTCATCAAAAATTTCTGATATTTTATTTCGGTATCAGAAAAAACTATATCGAATAAAGATCCCGTAGCTAAATTGATCCGTTCGATAATAAGGGGTATCTTTTATTTTGTATTTATTTTTTATTGGGTTCAGGACAATGCCAGTCCATAAGTGACCTGGTTGATTACCTAGGAATTTTCCTAAATCATAGTGCAACTCGGGTTTGAAATCGATAGTTTCGGGTTGTCCATGTAAGCCTAATGTATAATCAAAAGTCCCGACAACCCGGAAATCACCTAAACGATTATTGAAGGGAATTCCATAATCAACATGGATTCGCTGATCATTCCAGCTCCCTTTGTCATTATTCTCAAAATAAAAAATTGTACGTAACCAGCTAATCCAGTCTGCTTGCCAGTCAATGCTGATACCTGGAAAGTAGTCGTAATCCATACCTTTGGTTTTAGCAACCCATTGAGCGAACAGAATATCTTTTAACGGCCCAAAAGAAATGTCATGACCAGTCACTTTACTAAAACTCACTCTTGGTACAAATTTATAATAGTAGGTGCTTTTATCACCGGTATAATCGCTTTGCAGTGAATTTTGCCAAATACTGTAGACGTACATATCTCCGATACTGTAGTCACCGAAAGCCTCTAAAATGGGTGAGATCGTTTTTCTGGGATCGACCCGGTTTTCAAATTGCATATAAAGGCTGGTATCAACAGATTGAAAATTAACAAAATCACTTGCCTGAGCTTGATTGATTGCCGGTAGTAATAACAATATTGAAGATAATTCTCTCTGTTTTAATCTGGTGCTGATCCAATACCAGGCCATTGCCAGATAAGCAGCACAAGAAAATGGAGAAGAGAGCCCTAAAGTGAAAAAAAACGGTGGGCAGCTTTTAGGATGGTGGGCTTTCCCGGCAAGTAACACGAGGGTTCCCCTTTTCATACGTTATCGAACTAATAATAGCGATAGCATTGATCTAATGAGTCGGTTTTGTCAAAGGAAGATTTGATTTTATTGATGAATGGCGAACTGTGTAGAAAGATAAGATTATTCTAACTTTAGTTATTTTTTAGTATCGCTAATATATTGATTATTTAGTTAGCGATGTTTTTTTGTTTAACTTTATGTTCCAGATCGGAAAGAATATTGTTAATTTATTGTTGTGTGGAAATATTTGTACAATTGTGACTTAGGTCACTGAATTTTATGATTTTATTTATAATGATAGATAGTCATAGAAATGACAACAATGAATTAATGTTTTCTATATCATAGTGGAATTAAGGCAAGTAGTGAATTATAATTTAAATATTGTAAGTTGCTATGTGAAATCTTTTATAAGATGTGGCCTGCTATTATTTGCGGAATATTTATCTATTTTAGAATTATCATTAAGTTAAATTACAAATCTTATTTTATATTTAGTTGTTTGTTTAACAATAAATGCGCATAAATTTAATATAATTAAAGATTACTATATTAAGTAATTAAATTTTTATTTGTGAGATTTTTATATATTAAAATCATAAATATATAAAAACTTGATAAAATAAGTCGTGAAAATACCGTTAATAACCCTTTACCAAAAATATATTTCAAGATAACATGAAGGTTATTATTCAATGGTTTTTTTACTTAAATATAATGGGGTGATTATGTATACTGGAATTGTACAAGGAAAAGAAACAGTATTATCTCTTGATAAAAGAAATGGATTTAGTACATTAACGGTAAGTAATATTAACCACTTCTTTGATGATGTTGCTGTGGGTGCGAGTGTTGCTATTAATGGCACATGCTTGACTGTGACACAATTTAAAAATGATATTGTTTCTTTTGATATTTCTGATTTTACTGCTGACGTGACCACATTAAAATTTTTAGATGTGGGAGATAAAGTTAATATTGAAAGATCACATCAAATGCATAAAGAAAATGGTGGGCATAGTCTATATGGACATATTGAGGGCGTAGCAAAAGTCGTTGATTTTATCGAAACTGGAGAAACCTATCGATTAATTATTAGTATTCCTGAAGATAATATCAAATATTTTTTCCATAAAGGTTTTATTGGTCTTCATGGTTGTAGTTTAACAATAAATGGCATAAATGAAGAAAATAAAACTATAGAATTGAATTTAATTCCGGAAACATTAAGAGCCACTAATCTTAGTGATATTAAAATTGGCGATTTACTGAATTATGAAATAGATCAAACAACGAGAACTATTGTAGATACTGTATCCAGGGCTATTAATGCTAATAAATTAACATAATAATTAAAGGAATATAAAATAATTATAAAAAAGTGGAAGTGTGGAGCGGTAAATTATTTTACTTCCGCTTCCACATTTAACTCCGGGCTATTAGCTGATAAACAACTAATTTAATTTTTCCTGCACCCATTCCAGACCACTCTGATATTCAGGTGGCAGCATTGGGATTAGTTTTTGCAACGTATTTTTTAATTTGTTTTTATCTGAATGAGAAAGATTAAGGTGACCGACCTTACGTGCCGGACGAACTTCTTTCTCATACCAATGCAAGTGTACTAATGGCAAACTGAGCCATTGATTATTTACCTCTGTGCCAATCAAATTGACCATGACTGATGGCGCAGTAACTTCTGGTTGAGGCATGGGTAAATCCAGAATAGCGCGGAGATGTAATTCGAACTGGCTGATGGAAGCACCGTTCTGAGTCCAGTGACCACTATTGTGAACCCGTGGCGCCAGTTCATTAATCAGTAAATGATCATCGACGATAAAACACTCCATTGCCATTACGCCGACATATTTCAGCTCATGCATAATGGCTGACAACATGTTCTGGGCCTGCTGTTGTAGATGGCAGTTTTCCTGAGGAAAGGCAATACTGGCCCGCAGAATGCCATCTTGATGCAGATTGTGAGTCAATGGATAGAACACACAATCACCACTTTCATTGCGTGCACCTACCAATGACACTTCACCAGAGAAAGGAATCGCTTGTTCGGCAATACATTCACCATAAATATCGGTCGGTAACGCTGTTTCATCTCCGGGGTGGATGCGCCATTGTCCACGGCCATCGTAACCGCCGATACGGCGTTTAACGATGACGAAATGGCCGAGTTCTGCAAATAGTTGTGGCCATTGGCGGATATCAGACAGTAAGTGCCACGGAGCAGTTGCAAGCCCAAGGCTATCTATTAATTGCTTTTGTGGCAGACGATCTGCCAGGCGGGGGAAAATATCCCGATTAGCAAAAGCCTTATGGCGGGCGAGTTCTTGGGTGAGGGCGGTTTCCGGCCAGCGCTCAATTTCGGCGGTGATAACACTATTTTGGTAAGGAACAGCTTCGGGTTCTGCATCCAGGCCAACCGGATAAACCGTGATACCTAAAGGCTCACCCGCCTGACGTAACATCCGGCCGAGCTGACCGTTACCTAATACACAAACTGGCTTCATGCTTCCTCCCGTGGATCGGGATTATCGAGTACATCCTGAGTTTGTGTTTCACGCCAATAGGTAAGACGCTTCAGCAAATCTTTATCATGACGAGCCAGAATCTGCGTTGCCAGCAAGGCTGCGTTTGCTGCACCTGCTTTCCCAATCGCCAGAGTGCCGACGGGAATACCTTTTGGCATCTGTACGATTGAATAAAGGCTGTCTACACCATTAAGTGCCGCACTTTGTACGGGTACGCCCAGAACCGGGACCAGCGTTTTAGCTGCCAGCATTCCGGGTAAATGGGCAGCACCACCTGCGCCAGCGATAATGACATCAAAACCATTTTGTTCAGCTTGTTCGGCAAACCTGAATAGTTTATCTGGTGTACGGTGGGCAGAAACAATTTCAACATGAAAGGGGACATCAAGGGCAGTGAGAATATCCGCCGCGTGCTGCATAGTCGCCCAGTCGCTTTTGGACCCCATGACGATGGCAATTTTGGCGTTGTGTTGAGTTGTTCCTGCTGAATCAGGCCGGGCAATCATAAATCAAATGCTCCTGTGTTTTAACGTCCACCAGAACGAAAATAGCGCTTTAAGGCCGCGGATCATATCATGGTCGCAAGCTAAGGAAAACGATTGCGTTGCTTTATACTTTGATTGTATTACCTGGATGTGAGTGCTCCCCCATCAATCAGAATGGGAAAAAGATAAGATCGATTGATTTGTCTGTGACTTTGAACATTGAGCCTTGATGGTGCCATGCACCAAGCACACCACGGTAGATGATTTTGTTATGCAGAAGAGTTTTATGTACAGCCGGGCGGTGAGTATGTCCATGAATCACCCAGTCAGCTTGATATTGCTCAAAAACATCAATAACGGCTTGTTGGTTGACATCCATAATTGCTGCGGATTTTCTGCTGTTGACAGATTGGCTGTTTGCCCGCATTTTTTTGGCGATTTTTTGACGGATAAACAGAGGTAATAATAAAAATAGGCGCTGGATCCACGGGGTATGAACCCGTTTACGATATTGTTGATAACCTTCGTCATCAGTACACAAAGTATCTCCGTGCAGGATAAGCACTCGCTTACCATACAATTCCACAATTTTTTCCTGTGGTAACAGTATCATTCCGCTTTCTTCAGCAAAGCGGGAACCGATCAGAAAATCACGGTTACCATGAATAAAATAACAGGTAACACCTTGTTTTTTCAGTATTTTTAATGCAGCAGCAATTTCATGGTGGAGAGGGTTGTGATCATCATCGCCAATCCAGTAATCGAACAGATCACCGAGAATATAGAGACTATCCGCCTGAATAGCATCCTCATGCAGAAAGCGCAGAAAACCGGCAGTGATTGCCGGTTCGTGTTCGCTGAGATGTAAATCTGCGATAAAAAGTGTGCACATACGTAGTGAATTACTCGCTGACAGTCACTTTTTCGATGATAACGTCTTCGCGTGGTACGTCTTGGTGCATACCGCTGCGGCCGGTAGATACGCCTTTGATTTTATCAACAACATCCATACCTTCGACCACTTCTGCAAATACGCAGTAACCCCAGCCATCAGGACGCTCAGAACGGAAGTTCAGGAAATCATTATCAACAACATTGACGAAGAACTGTGCAGTCGCGGAGTGTGGATCATTGGTACGTGCCATAGCCAGAGTGCCACGATTGTTTTTCAGACCATTATTGGCTTCGTTTTTGATAGCCGCGTCAGTCGATTTTTGTTTCATACCAGGTTCAAACCCACCACCTTGAATCATGAAACCGTTAATAACACGGTGGAAGATAGTGTTATCGTAGAAGTTATTGCGGCAGTAGTTCAAGAAATTTTCAACAGTTACAGGAGCTTTGTCAGCGAAAGTATTAATTACGATATCGCCAAAATTGGTATGGAAAGTCACCATAATTGAAATCCTAATAATAGTTTTGATTAACCCGGTTTAGGGCATTTGGACCAGGCGGCTTTTATATCACATCTACCATAATGAGTCAGTACCTATTAATTTCAGTAAGCTATCTTGCTCGTCAACCTTGCAAAGCGCTTAATATCAGGTTTCAATATCTTATTGGACTATGCCATATCGAGAACTTATTTATGAGATAAGGACATAAATCCAGAATTATCAATTCGTTATTTTTAATCACGCGTACAGTGAATTTACGGAAAATCCCGATGCTAAAAATTTTCAATACCCTCAGTCGCCAGAAAGAAGAATTTAAGCCAATCCATCCAGGAAAAGTAGGGATGTACGTGTGTGGTATCACGATTTATGACCTGTGCCATATTGGCCACGGTAGAACATTTGTTTCCTTTGATGTGGTTGCCCGTTACCTGCGCTATCTGGGATACGATTTGACCTATGTGCGCAACGTGACCGATGTTGATGATAAAATCATCAAGCGTGCGGCGGAAAACTGTGAAAGTTGCGATGATCTGACCAGCCGTATGCTGGCAGAAATGCATAAAGATTTTGATGTGCTGAATATTTTACGTCCTGACTTGGAGCCACGTGCGACCTGTCATATTCCAGAGATTATTGAACTGACAGAATCGTTGATAAAACGTGATCATGCTTATGTGGCGGATAATGGTGATGTCATGTTTTCCGTCGAGAGTGATCCGGATTACGGATCACTTTCCCGTCAGGATCTCAGCCAGTTACAGGCAGGTGCACGAGTAGAAGTAGCTGATGTCAAGCGTAACCCAATGGATTTCGTATTGTGGAAAATGTCTAAGCCGGGTGAACCAAGCTGGGAATCGCCGTGGGGAGCTGGTCGTCCTGGTTGGCATATTGAATGTTCTGCCATGAACAACAAACAGTTAGGCAACCATTTTGATATTCATGGTGGCGGTGCTGATCTCATGTTTCCGCATCATGAAAATGAAATTGCTCAGTCTACCTGTGCCCATGATGGCCCGTATGTGAATTATTGGATGCATTCTGGCATGGTGATGGTGGATAAAGAGAAGATGTCCAAATCGCTGAACAACTTCTTTACTATCCGTGACATACTGGAATATTACGATGCGGAGACGGTACGTTACTTCCTGCTGTCAGGCCATTATCGTAGTCAGCTTAACTACACTGAAGAAAACCTGAAACAGGCGCGTACTGCGCTTGAGCGTCTATATACTTCTTTGCGTGGCACGGATGCTTCTGTACAACCGGCAGGGGGTGAAGTGTTTGAGGCGCGTTTCAAGGAAGCGATGGATGATGATTTCAATACGCCAGAGGCTTATTCAGTACTGTTTGATATAGCACGTGAAATCAACCGGTTGAAATCAGAAAATATGGTTGCGGCGAATGGCCTGGCGGCTGAGTTACGTAAACTGGCAGGCATTTTAGGCTTGTTGGAACAAGAGCCGGAACAATTTTTGCATAGTGGCGTTCAGGCTGATGATGAAGAAATTACCAAAATTGAAGCTCTGATTAAGCAGCGTAATGATGCCCGTCAAAACAAAGATTGGGCGCTGGCAGATTCTGCCCGTAATCAGTTGAATGAAATGGGAATTGAGCTGGAAGACGGCCCACAGGGAACGAGTTGGCGTCGTAAGTAAGTTAAATATATTTTGAGTCACTGAACTGACTTTCATGATTAAGGCTCCCTTTTTGGGAGCCTATTTTAGTTATTCTTTGATGCAAACAGAGTCACCGTTGAAGGTAACAACCTGCCCAGCAATAATTTTGCAGCGTTTGCGCGTTTCTGTTTGACCATTAACTTCAATCAGACCTTCAGCAATAACTGCTTTGGCGGTAGCACCGCTTTCACTCCATCCTTGAAACTTCAGCAGAGCACACAGCTCCACATGAGGATGGCCTTCTAAATGAAAAATTTCCATTAACAACCTTCAGTTTTTTCCACGTTGTGGTGTTCCTCGCAGGCTTGCAAGGTATTCTGGATAAGCGTGGCTACTGTCATTGGACCAACACCCCCTGGAACAGGCGAAATCCAGCTTGCCCGCTCTGATGCAGTTTCAAAATCAACATCTCCAATGACCTTTCCGTCTTCCAGACGGTTAATACCTACATCAATAACGATAGCACCTGGTTTAATCCATTCGCCGGGGATAAAGTTCGGTTTACCGACAGCCACAATGAGCAGATCCGCATGTTCCACATGGTGACGTAAATCTTTGGTAAAGCGGTGAGTAACTGTGGTGGTACAGCCAGCCAGTAGCAGTTCCAGACTCATTGGACGACCAACAATATTTGAAGCACTGATAATGACGGCATTCAGACCATAAGTATTGATTTCGCAGCGTTCAAGCAACGTTGCGATCCCGCGAGGAGTACAGGGGCGCAGCTTGGGAGCACGTTGACACAGACGACCAATATTATAGGGGTGGAAGCCATCAACATCCTTATCGGGTTGGATATGCTCCAGAACTTTGACGTTATCGATACCGGCAGGTAAAGGGAGCTGCACCAGAATTCCATCAATTTCTGAATCGTTATTAAGCTGATCGATAAGGTTCAGTAACTCTGCTTCACTGGTAGTATCTGGCAGATCATAAGAACGGGAGATAAACCCGACTTCTTCACAGGCACGGCGTTTGCTTGCGACATAAATCTGAGAAGCGGGGTTTTCCCCGACTAAAACAACGGCAAGACCGGGGGCACGTTTTCCCGCTGCGACACGTTGTTGAACACGTTCTGCGACTTCTCTTCTGATTGTCTGCGCAATCGTTTTCCCGTCAATAATTTTTGCTGGCATGTACTAATAAATCCATAAATCAAACATTGGGATACGCCTATTTTGTCAGAACATGAGCGTGCTGTCAGTTTTATTGATAATCAGAAAATAGCCAGATGGAAATTTATAAGCAGAAAAGCCATTGACTCAAGGGTTTGTCCCCGTATAATCTCACCCCGCATCAGAGCATTACTGATGCAGCTCATCTCCCAAGATGCGCCCTTAGCTCAGCTGGATAGAGCAACGGCCTTCTAAGCCGTAGGTCACAGGTTCGAATCCTGTAGGGCGTACCAGAAAAATCAAAGAGTTACCCGCATTCCTGCGGGTGTCGTTAGAAAAGTAGGTGTTCTAACGGGTGTCGTTAGAATTTTGCTCTCTTACCCATTGTTCGTATACATTTTCGGGCCATCCAAGGAATGTTCCACCTAAAGTTTTTTCAGGCTTGGGGAATTCTTTCCTTTTCGCCCACATTCTCCACAACGTGGGGTGGCTTTTTCCTGTTAACTGGCACATTTCTTTAAGTCCAATATATCTTGTTGCCATTCACTTATTCCTTTCTATAACCAGCATCTAATACCACTTTAGCTACTGATGCCGGAGTTACTGCGTCGTCCCATGTCGCATCAAATATAATGTTGCTCAGTTCAGTACTGAGAATATCGTTTAAATCTCTTGGTCTTTCAGGGTAGGGTACCTCATCAGGTACCCCGTTCATCACATCAATAGTAAGTAATACCGCTTCTTCGATGTTCATCTTGGGTTTTCTATAGCCTGCTTCAAACACTGCGTCTGTAATGTCAGATAGATCACCCCAGACTGAGG
>NZ_JBHFKW010000013.1:0-119616 GCF_042879395.1 Photorhabdus sp. RM322S | reverse complement strand
AGTAACAAGAACGATTTTGTCGATGCTGAAGCTATCTGCGAGGCAGCTTCCCGGCCCTCCATGCGCTTTGTGCCCCCCCGCACAGAAGACCAACAGGCGATGGCCGCCCTCCATCGCGTCAGAGACTCACTGATACGGCAACGCGTTAAAACCACCAATCAGATGCACGCTTTTTTGCTGGAGTTCGGCGTCAGTCTGCCGCGCGGTATTGCCGTGATACGACGTCTGGCCGCTGTGCTGGAAGAAAATGACTTTCCGCCTTATCTGGCAAGGGTTCTGAGCAGACTCCACAGTCATTATGTTTACCTCAGCGGAGAAATTGAGGAAGTCGATAAGGAACTGAAAACGCATCTGGCGGAAGATGAAACCGCGCAACGCCTGCTGACCATTCCTGGCGTTGGGCCGGTAACGGCGAGTCTGTTAGCCATGCGGCTGGGGGACGGTAAAAACTATGCCAGCAGCCGTGACTTTGCGGCTTCAACAGGGCTGGTTCCGCGCCAGTACAGCACGGGTGGAAAAACGACACTGATGGGCATCAGCAAGCGGGGTGATAAAAATCTGAGACGGCTGCTGGTGCAGTGTGCCAGGGTCTTTATGCAGCGGCTGGAGCATAATCCAGGGCGTCTGGCAGAGTGGGTGAACAGGCAGCTTGCCCGCCATCACTCGAACGTTGTGGCGTGCGCGCTGGCGAACAAACTGGCACGAATAGCCTGGGCCGTTACGGCACATCAGACGGTGTTCATTAAATAAAAGAGCCAACGAAAAACGGCGTTAGCTCAGTAAGTTAAGCAGTTACCATCTGGTTTTGCGACGACAGATAATTGATGACATGAACGGCATATCGGCCTGCTGATGAACCTGATATAAAAAATGGCTCTCTGAAGCCGACCGGTTTTTAAGGTTCGGCAGGCACGGAACTCATCGTGGCGCGGGCATGACTGCTCACCAGACGCCGAATAGATTTACGCAAGCCCACCATACATCAAAATTTGTGTTGCAAAAACGGGGGTGACCATAGATTTTTATAAGAAAAACCCTGACGGTGTAGCCATTTATTCATGCCGGGAATGCTAAAGGTAATATTCCAGAGCTGAGCAACATAGGTCACGATTTCATGGGTGTGATGGAAAAGATGTTGAGATAAGTGATTGATTAAAAAATCAGTTTGCTGTCGAGAAAGCAAACTATCAGACCCCCCATTATCAGATTTAAGTTTACCGTGATTAAGGTAATCACTGATGTGGCGGTCAACAGTGGTCTGATGGAGTCGCAATGCCTGGGCTATCATCACAGAACTCCACCCTTCAGAAGCCAGAAGGATAGCTTTTATTCTGTCTCGTACCTGACCATCACGAGTGGTGTCGTGAAGACGTTCAAGTTTGATTTTTTGTTCTGATGTAATAAATATTTTCATAGCGAGGATAATGATCTCCATTTCGGATAAAATCAAGCATCTTCAATGATTACGGGTATATTGAATAAACTGGAGCCTTCCGCAATCGCCCCGGTTTGTTTACAGGCGGGACAAAATACCGGATCACCTTTACAAGCAACCGATAATTGTTGGTTGACTAAACCGGAACCATTTAACACATCGCCTCCGGTTGTGGTGGTATCACCTTTAAGGATAATTTTTTTTCCTTCTACTATACTTCGCATTATTGACTCCGTTGTATTTTCCGCTTCGCGTATTAAATGCCAAATCGTTGTGCCTGTCTCCACGCCCTGAACATCAAAAGCCATCGTGCCCTGAGCAAAGAAATATTGCTTGCCCGGGATGCTGTCGGTTCGCCAGAATCCGCTGACTAGCGCAGGATTGCCGCCCCTCAGCGGGGTTACATGCAAAGGCCCACGGTCATAGCGGGCATACCAGGCCAGTGTGGACGCTGTAGTAAAATGACCAGCACCATAAAAATGCAGAGAATGCCCTTCACGGGGACTCACCCGTATCGGACGTATCAGCTGGTTAATGGCAAAATAACTCTCCGGGACACTGCCCGGCAGCGGGGTCAGATCCGGATATTTCCCTGCGCGTATCATTAGACCATCGCGGTAAGAGCTAATGACCACATCGTTGTAGCGGGCCAGCATTGCGCGTATCCAGTATTCCCCACCCAATTTCCCTACAAAGCGTTTGGACAGCAGGGTGATCCAGTTAATGCCACGGATGGAATGTTCATACTGTAATTTGGCTGTATGCACTGCCGAGTTCACTTGCAAGGCAGGGTAACGTTGCGCTAACTGGTACTCTAAGGGAAAATAGTCATAGTAGTCTTTGGGTAAGACCAGACAGTAACCACAGTCCCCACTGTCGGGTTCAAGCTGGTCACACAGAAAATCCAGCCAGGCCATAAATTTAGTCATGCCCTCTGGTTCTTTCAGGTAATCCCAGGGCAGTACCAAACTTAGGTACGAGCTATCATCGTCACCATCAATTTCTCGAGAATCCAGGTAATGCATCAGATAATGAGGGGCTTCATAGAGATTTTTTGCATCGCTCACATCCCAGCTAGAAAGCTGGTTTTTTTTCTGATTAAGAATACCTTCTTCCACCTTAGCAATATTTTCCGGTGAATATTTTTTTAACCCTTGCAGCTCATGAGCATGAAAACGCAGGTGAGTGCCAAACTCTTCGCGAAAGCGCTGGTAGCAGGACAAAATGCGCTGTTTTTTCTCCCGAGTGTAACCCTGTTTAAAAAACAGGGTAATTGAGATGCCCAGACGAGAGACGGTCAGCCCATCACGATTGGTAACAGTAAAATCGACCCGTTGTGATTTTAGCTGGGAAAAATAATCTGAAGTTTCCATATTCTCTCCGTTCATAATGAGGCAGTGGATAATCCGTTATTCCCACATATTTTTCCCTTCCCGTATCAAGTGCCAGATCGTTGTGCCTGACTCCGCACCCTGAACATCAAAAGTCATCGCGCCCTGAGCAAAGAAATATTGCTTGCCCGGGATGCTGTCGGTTCGCCAGAATCCGCTGACAAGAGCCGGATGGCCTCCCTTCAAAGGGGTTACATGCAGTGGTCCACGGTCATAACGGGCATACCAGGCCAGTGTGGAAATATCATCAAAATGACCGGCACCATAAAAGTGAAGAGAATGCCCTTCACGGGGGATCACCCGTATCGGACGTATCAGATGGTTAATGGCAAAATAACTCTCCGGCACGCTGCCCGGCAGCAGTGTCAAGTTCGGGTATTGACCGGCCCGGATTATCAGGCCATCCCGGTAAAGACTAATCACCACATCAGTGTAGCGGGCCAGCATTGCGCGTATCCAGTATTCCCCACCCAGTCGGTTTACAAAGCGTTTAGACAGCAGGGTGATCCAGTTAATGCCCCGGATGGAATGTCCATACTGTAATTTGGCTGTATGCACCGCAGAGTTCACTTGTAAGGCAGGATAACGTTGGGCTAACTGGTACTCTAAGGGAAAGTAATCATGGTAATCTCTGGGTAGGACAAGACAGTAACCACAATCCCCACTGTCGGGTTCAAGCTGTTCACACAGAAAGTCCAGCCATGCCATAAATTTGGTCATGCCGTCTTGTTCTTTCAGATAATCCCAGGGCAGCACCAGACTCAGGTACGAGCTACTGTCGTCACCATCATCCTCATCGGAATCCAGATAATGCATCAGATAGCGAGGGGCTTCATAGAGATTTTTAGCATCACTAACATCCCAACTAGAGGGCTGGTTTTTTTTCTGATTGAGAATGCCTTCTTCCACTTTGGCAATATTTTCCGGTGAATATTTTTTTAACCCCTTTAGTTCATGAGTATGAAAACGTAGATGAGTACCAAACTCTTCGCGAAAGCGGCGATAACAGGCCAGAATGCGTTGCTTTTTCTCCAGCGTGTAACCCTGTTTAAAAAACAGGGTAATTGAGATACCCAGACGGGAAACAGTCAGCCCATCACCATTGAGGAAAGTAAACGCAGCCAGTTGTGATCTCAACTGGGCAAAATAATCCAAAGTCTCCATATTTCTCTCCTTTCATTATGAGGCGGTGGCGAATGTCACACCCGCCAATATTGCCAGGACGGCAGCTAACGCTACCGCGCTGACTTCGGCGGCGGCAGCTAAGATTTCCACCAGTGCAATCAGCGCTGCCGCGACGGCAAGGGTGACGAGGATAACCACGGCAACTTCGTCAATAATTACAACCACTTCCAGCATCTCTTCACCCACCTTTTTCAATATTTGCAGCCAGCTCATGTTCTTGAGCTCTTCCAGGGTGATATCTGAACCCTGTTGTACGGTTTGCCACCGGGCTTTTATCTCACTCTCAGTCCAAGTCACGATTTTCCCCGTTTGTTCACTGACCCAGGAAAAAGCGTAACTGGCCTGATGAGTTATCGGGTCGATTATCTCTTTACACACCCACTTGCCGGTTTCACTGAACCAGACCCCAAACTGAGCAAGGAGTTCACGGGTACTGTCGCGGATATAATCTAACCCCTGCTCTGTCAGGCCAGCCACTTCCTGTCCGAGAATAACCCAGTCTTCATAGCTGGGTAAAAAAGACCATGGGGAAGTACTGACAAGCGGGGGATTTTTGATCAGGGGTTGCGGAATGGTCCCCGGCACGCCCTCTTCGGGAGGTGCGGGTAAGGCGTTATCATCAGGAGGCGAACCGGGCGGCAGGGGGGCCAGCGGTATCGGATTTTTATAGTGTTGTGAACCGGGTTGATAATGTTTTCGCCACGCTTCATCATACTGTTTTTGCTCTTCTGTACGGTTATCGTCGACACGCATCACACCAAAGCGCTTTTCTGTCGCAATCTGGATATAATCTGTTTCTTGCCCTTTACCGAGGTAATCTCCCGGAAATTTCACCTCAATCAACATTTTTAGATTATCGGGGTGCACAGAACCATCAAAATAGGTGGCATTTCTGCCCGGCCAGCGGAGAACCTCATCTTTAACCAGAATAATATCGGGGCGGCGAATACGTTTAACACCAAATTTCTCCGCGTCGTCGGCAGAAGGCCGGGCAAACGGATTACTGGATTGCGGTAAATTATCACCATAACGCTGCTTAGAGTCTTGACTGGTCGCCAGCATGGGTAAAGGGACATCTTGCTCTCCTCGGAGAGCAAACACCACTTCCGCTTTATAGGGCCATAAAAAGTCATGTTTAAACTCTTCAATCTTAATCAACCCACTCATAATGACTTGATTAAGAAAACGAATGGCACCCTGCCTGGTGATAATCATTGCCGGCAAACGCAGGGCATATTCGGCTTTTTTCGCCAGGTAGCAGGGATCTTCATCGGTGGGGAAGACCCCTGTTTCCATTGTACAGGTGATTGATGTGACAGCTGGGCACATCTTGCTGCTGTTGGATATTGCCATACTTACTCCTCCATAAATTCCATAACATACTCTACGGGCGCGTTATCACTGACCTCGTATAAAGTTTTCTTCGGTTTCGGTGGGGATCCCGGTGAACTCAGTTGCAGATTTTCTTCAACCTTACTCTGTACAGTCACAGTTCTGCCCAGCGCGTCAGTTTTACCGGAAAGGATCTGCCCATCGGCGGTGGTGATGGTGTAGAGGGTATTCACCAGCGGCTTACCGCTCTGCTCACTCAGCAGGGTATAGCGGGCAGCGTAGTCAAACAGCGCATCGGCGGATTTTCTACCGATGGTATGGTCAGACATGGTGATGCTGACCCCTTCGATACGGATATTCCCCATCGGGTCAATGACTATCTGCCCGCCTGCGTTTCCAATGGTGATTTGTCCGCTTTCAGAGCGTAGCTTGATATGTTTACCCACGGTAATTTGCTGATTATCGGTGATGTTCAATTGATGGCTTTTACCAATGGAAACGGCTTGCTGGCCTTTAATGGTCACCGTTTGATTTTGACCGACTTCAAGCGTCTGGAAGCCTTGTACGGCTTCATCATCATCGTTTTTAATGATGATGGTGCGGTTATGTTCAACTGCTGTTTTCTGGTCATGGGTTATCTGTGTGGTTTTATCCCTAAGAACCCGGGTATTCATATCCCGTTGAGCGTGAATAAACACTTCCTCGCTGCCGTTTGCGTCATCAAAGCGCAGCTCATTAAATCCCTGTCCTCTGTGAGTCTGGGTTTTGAAGGTAGTCCGGGTTTTCTCCGCCGGTAAATCAAGCGGCGGACGATTGAGGCCGTTGTAGGTGCAGCCCGTCACAATCGGGCGGTCGATATCGCCATTGAGATAACTGACTATCACCTCCTGCCCGACGCGGGGTATCGCCATAAAACCGTAACCGCTGCCGTTCCAGCCCTGGGCGACCCGTACCCAGCAGGAAGCGAGGTCGTCCGCTTCATCGTAACGGTTCCAGTGGAAGTGGATGCGTATCTCGCCGTGTTTGTTAACATAAATCTCTTCGCTTCCCGCCCCGACTACCGTAGCGACTTCATCACCGTCCGCCAGTGGCTTGTAACGGTAAGGTGGCCGCCAATCCTGTCGCCCTGGAATAAAGGCGACATCGTTTGTCAGTGTTGTTCCTTCACCCCCGTCGTTTGACGCAATAGGCTGCCGCCCATGATGAGTGACAGACAGCACCTGCCAGCGGTCATTCATCGCTTCTATTGGATGGGATTGCAGCGTAAAAATTTTGCCCGGATGAAGCCGGATACAGTTGGTTTGGGCCGTGCCGACTTTGCTGTAGTTTTGTAACTGCTCTAACCGCAGTTGGGTAAACGGTTTTCCTTCCGCATCCCACTGAAAACGCCCGTAGCTTTCAAACACCGAATCGTACCCGCGATTGTCAGCTGTCTTCCGGTGTTCGAGCGAATATTTGGGGTTAAGAAAGTTATAGTCTTTCTGGACAGTGCCATTCGGGCACAGGTATTCGCCATAGCTCCACTGGTATGCAGTGGTATCGGTATCGTCCGTTTCAGGATGCGTATTGTAAGTAAGATCGATATCCGCCTGCATGCCCAGGTGGCAATCACAGAACAACATCTGTTTTTCTTCAAACCAGAAGATAATGCCCTCTTCCGCCGCCAGCCGGCACCAAAAGTCATAGTCTGATTCACGTTTTTGCGTGGTGTATTCCCGGTCAGCATGGCTTTTATAGAGCGTATCACGGACAAATAAAATACGATGTTGTTTAAGCAATTGCGCCAGGATTTTCGGTACAGACTGGCGATGGAAAATACGGCTATCCTGATTAAGCGTCATCAGCCACATTGTGGGGCGGATAGTGAAGGTATAAAAAGTTTGACGGCCATCAGTATTACCCTGTTCGACACCGGCTATCAAACCATTAATGGTACGTTCAGTAAGGCCATTACGGGTAATAATCAGTGATGCACCGTTCCCCAGTTGGTCATTCAAAGGAATATCATCACGCGGACTCACTACGGTTAATGTCAGGTTATAAAGCTGTGACAGCTCTTCCTGCAAGGTAAATTGTGTCACCTGAAAGGTTGTTTGGGACAGTGCGCCAATCTGGCAGGTGAAAACTAATCCATCCATATTTGAACCCTTACATAATTGAACCATCATTCTGAAACGGGGTAATGACGACAGCAGCCATTAAGCGAATAATCACGTTTTGTTTTTTTAATCGCGCCGCAAAACGTTTCTTCATATTACTGAGCCGGTATTTCAACTTGATGGCGCTGAATACAAAGACAGTGCCAGCCTGTTCCGTAGTAAAAAATGCAAGCGGAAAACCAAGTCACTTAATACGTGGCATTTGAGAGAACAATAAACAGCTTCCCGCTGAGTCGAGTGGAAATAAATAACAGAGAATTTCTCCCTCTGTATTCTATGACCATAAGATCACGATATTTATCATATGAACATGATAAAAATGTGATGCGCATCACATAAAATAGCTAATTAATCACTATCAATGCATGGAATTAATAAAAATCTTCGTAAGTTTTTGCCTAATACGGGGGAAATCTAAAACCCCAGAAGCATCAAAAATATCAATCAAGTGTATTTGGGCTGACAATATATGCTTTGCGTGTTTCTATTTGAATTCAGTGACCGTCTTGACGTAATCTGCGTAGATTTTATTAACACTTTATTTAGTTATTCACAATATATGATTTCTGTAATTTCAGCACTTAGACTGACTGGCTCAATAACGGAAAAAGCCGTATTCATTACTTCCTCACTAGGTCATCAACAGCAATTCTTTGTTAATTACCCAGTGAAGAAAAATAGACAACCCATTACAAAAGACAATTATTCATTCTATTTTGGAAGAAACATTTAGCAATATTATCTTTCACATCATCACCAGTTGCCGCTAATACTGTTAGCTCCACCAGTTCCGGCGCTCTTTGAACAATAACACCGTTTTTTTAGATACAAAATAGCATCAACTCGACCAATATCCACAACACCATGCAGGCTACTGTATCGATCAATTAAACCGAGCTTGAATTTACGGGATTGTGATATCGCTATCTTTAAACGAAGTTGAGGTTAAGTTAGAAAAATGGCAGTTTAAAATCTGCCCATAATAAAACTCAGGGCAGAATCCCACTTTTGAATGCTGATTAAGAACTCTCAGTACGAGTTAGTGGCGTATTTGCTCAAGTTCGTTCTCGCTCAGACCGGTGGTTTTCATCACCGTTTCACGGTCGATTCCGCTGTTCAGCAATGCATGAGCAATTTTTAAAGTTGCCTCTTGGCGCCCTTCCTGACGTCCTTTCTGCTCCAGTTTCTGCGCTATAGTCATCAGTATCTCCTCATACTTCGGGGACTGTTCTGCCAGTCGCCGGATAAAACCCTCTGGATCGGCGGTATCTCCCGCCTGTAATAAGTAGTTTAGCACGCTTTTTAACTGCTCATCCGTATAGTAATCATACGTCAGCAGCGTAACCAATTCTTGCAGCAGCTCCGCCATATCACGCTGCCTGATATGCTTTTGCACCATTTCCAGTAGCGCAACCCGTTTGTGTGTCAGGATCTTATCGTCCGGGATTACCGTCACATCTACCAGCGGGAATGCACCGGAATAGATCTCCTTCGCCAGAGCCGAAGCATCGAAGCAGTCGAGCCAGTTGGTACTCCACGGATACGGCTGTATTTTTCCGTGATAGAACAACACCGGAATAACCAGCGGTAATTTTTCATGTCCCTGTTCCAGATGCCGTTGCATTGCTGAAACACTGTAGCGCATTAACCGGAATGCTATCATTCTGTCCGGGGAACTCTGGTGTTCGATCACGCAATACACGTAACCGTCACCCTGCGCCGTTTTCAATGAATACAAAATATCGGAATAATGTGCGCGCAGATTATCCTCAATAAACGACCCTGATTCCAACCGTAATGTATCAAGATCACAAACTGCCCGTAATGTCGCAGGCAAATGAATCTCCAGGAAGTCTCTGGCGGTATCAATATGACTTAAAAACTGTTTAAAAACAGCGTCATGTGGCGTTGGTGTATTTTTTCTCTTCATCGGTGAATGGTAGCATACTTTCTTTTATATTGAAGGAATATTAAGCAAGAAACCGAGCGGACTGAGATGCTTTGAATCTTCTTTGACAAAAACGTTGATCGTATCTCAGGTACTTTAATTTCCTTCTTAAGCGAAGTTCAGGTTACTTATTATACCCTTCATTTTTCAAGTTGCTGCTTTGTTGGCTGCTTTCACTCACCCCAGTCACATAGTTATCTATGCTCCTGGGGATTCGTTCACTTGCCGCCGCGCTGCGGCTCGAAATCTATTAGGTATAGCAAATTAATCAGGCAAATTTTCCTTTTCCCATCGTGGTATCTGTCCACGCCGTCGTAATAGCACTCTTCGCTTTACTGTCCAGGCTTTCAATAAAACCATTATCACCGGCTATTGGGGAAAAACTGCTCATGGCCTGGATCAAGGAATCAACCGCATTGTCAGAAAGCGCAGTAAATTCACGCTCTCCTGATCCGTCCTTACACCCCATCTGAGTCACCAGTTTGGCACGATGACCATTAAAGTAGTCATTAAAGGTGACTGAACCTACCGATTCAAATAGGCCCTGCTCAGTTTTATCCTGAGTATGACGGTTCACTGATAATACCAAGTCATACCCGCTGCGCTGGAACCACAGGTTTTGCCAGTCAACACCATTAAAGACAATGATATCTTCTGCGCTGATATCATTAACCTGACTGTCAATCACCTTATCACTGACCATAAAGCTGTCTACACCCGCACCACCGAGGAAACTGTTCTTATAACCCCCCAGCACCAGCAGATCTTGACCCACACCGCCATCAAACTGACTGAATTTCGAAATGGCGGACGCTATCAGGTGATCATCACCGTTTCCGCCATTGATCACCGCATGGTAGCCCATCAGCTTAATCACATCGTTACCTGTGTTGCCATCAATGCGGTTGTCATTACCAAACACTCTGGCAAAGTCATTGCCTTCACCCAATTCAACCCGGTTGTTATTACCGATGGTTACGGCGTAATCCTGATCTTCCCCGGTATCCACCCGATTGTAGTTGCCGGAAGTCACAACGTAGTCCCGGCCTTTACCGGCGTCAATAAAGCCACCTTCGCCAAAGACAAACGTCTGGTCATTCCCCTCACCCATAAAGACATGGTTAATGCGTCCGGCCACCACTGCGGTGTCATCACCATGACCACCAAACATCCAGTTTTCACGTCCCATCAGAACACCGAGGTCATTACCTTCACCGCCCGTAAAGATGTTGGATGTGCCAATTGAATAATAAACGTCATCACCACGACCACCCCAGAAGTTGTTGTTGTCGCCCAGATAAGCACCGAGATCTTTACCGTTACCGCCCCAGTTGAAGTTATAGTTCCCCAACGAGACATGGATATCGCTATCCCCTTGCAGGTGACCGCTATTACGCAGGAAATCAAACGTTTTTTGTTCCATATTGAGCAGATCTGCGGTCAAATTCTCTTTCAGATTAGTGACGAGCGATTGCATCTCTTCTTGCTTCTGTTTGATGGACATCGTCGCAAACAGGTTAGGCAGGTTCAGCGAATTAAAGCCAAATGCACGCTCTGATTTATCATGAGCCTGAGTATTCTCTCTGTTAATGGCAACCGAAGATCTTTTTTCCTGATGTTCATTAGGCGCTTTCTCTTTCAGCCCATGACTCACAAAAAAGGATTCCACACCATCCGCATTCATCTTGATGTTCTGTTTTAAACCATCACTTAATTTATCCGGATCAGTGAAAGCTCGCAGTTGATCACCACTAAATTTCCCAATAGCTGATAGCATCTCTTGCAAAATCGCCTCGCCATCAACAGGCTCGCCGGTACGGGAGACAATCCGTCCCTCCGGGGTGTAATCCACACCAAAGATATCCGCTAAGGTGGTATCCGAACTCACACTGGCTAACCGGCCAAGCAATTTATTCCTGAGCTGGCGCGGTAAGTCCCATAGATTATAGGTAAACGTTGTCCGCGCCATACCGGTTGTCGAGTATTGCTGCGTCATTAAACCAAACAGTGAACCCAGGTTGGTATCCAGAATCGATTGTATATGGTCACCGAACATAAAATTCCAGCTACCGGTTGTGACCTGAATGTCCGCTCCCTGTCCCCCTACCGCAAAATTGAAGGCCAGCTTTTCATTGGCCTGACGGAATTTATCTGCACGGCTCATTTTGCCCGTACCAATATTGTTGCCGTAACCACTTAACCATTGGTTGTATTTCTTGTTCAGCGCTACTTCGACGTCACTTTTCAAGCCACGGCCACTGCGTTCATGCTGAGAATCCAGATCAACCAACGTGTTGTAGTCCACACTGCTGGTTTGGTCCAGACCAGACATATCCCGCACAAATTTCTTCGCACCAAACAGTGTCCATTGCCGATCCTGCGCCGCCAACCAGTTCCGTTCTTCACCGGAACGAGCGATCGCTTTCAGTACACCCGTAATACGAACAGTACCATCAAATGGATTAACCAACGGTGGCGTTGGGATTGATTTATCCATCATCACTATCAGGTCATTACTGCGGCCCTGGTTGAAACTGACGTTGCGGTTACCGATAAACATCTGCGCCCCTTCAACCGCTTGATAGCCACCGATATTGACGCTGTGTTTACTGTCGCCATCACCGATGTGAACCATCACATTGTTGTCACCGAAGGCCAGTGATTTAAAACCACCGGTCCCCACTTTAACACCCACGTTTGAGGTTCCCCAGTTGATCGCGGTAAATTCACCATCACCCACATTCACTTGAATATTGCCGGAGTAACTCAGCGGTTTATCCGATTGATGACTTGAACTCACTTGAATCCTGTTTTTGCGCTTCCCTGGCGCGGTGAAAACATTATTGTTATCCGCAATTACCCCTCTGGTCACGGCATCAGCCTCTCTGTACCCTACTCTGGAGAGGTTGATATCACCTTCAGCAATACCACGACGAATCTTTTCTGTTCTGGTCGTCAGTTCATCTTGTTCATTCCAGCACAATACCAGTTTGTTATCGTCCAGTTTGTTAACCCACTGATTATTTTTATTGAGGGTAAATTTACGGCCCGTCGCGTCAACCGCGACTTCACTGCGACGCGCTGAAACCTCACTACGGATGCCTTGTTTATCTAAAGCGGTAATAAAATGATAGGCAAAACCATCCCGTTTATCATCACTAATCAGTGAACAGCCCACGATGCTGATACGTTCGGGTTTACCCGCCTGGCTAAAGTTCTGGCTGAACAGCTTCAGTTTTATCGCCAGTTCGTCAGCACTGTAACCACTCAGACGCATGTTATTTTGTGCCGATCCGTCACGACCATGACCGACGATCTGCCAACGTAACTTGCCTGATAATCTGGCAGGGTCGCCATAAATGACATGATATTTGCCATCGGCATCAAGTTTAACAAGGACGCTGGAACTTGGGTGTTTACCCGCCAGATTGATCGCCGCTTTCGCTACAACCGGGTCATCTTCCATCTGAATAATGAGCTGGCTACCAAAGCGGGTTTCACGATCATCACGCTTTTGCAGCAAGTTCTTTATCACATCACGATTTTTATCTTGAAAACTGACAAGAGTCGATACAATCCTGTCTGCATATTGGCTCATCAAAGCACCGCTTTCTTCATGACCATAAGAGGTTTGTTCACCAGATATGTGGTAACCGGAAGCGGTTAGTCTCGCACGTAGCTTTTCCCCTTCATGGCCCAAACCTTGGCTATCAGTCAGCAACATGATCGGCATATTGATCGGCAAATCTTTAAGGTTTTTTTCTACTGAAAATTGCCCATTCATCACTTTTGCCAATGCCCCAATGATGCCACCGGGGTTTGGTACTTCATGCGCGGTTATACCTTCGGCTATATTCAGCATCGGCCTGTCAAGTAACAAACCTGATACTGCTTGATTATTTTGCGCCGCGTAGCGGGCAAGATCAGCCGCAACCGGCCCACCAATGGAATAGCCATGAATGATGATGTTACCCGGATCGATACCGCGATCTTTTACCAAATAGCGGAACATCGTCCGGGCATCTTGATAGAGTCCTTTTTCACTTGGCCCTCCATCACTGCCACCATAACCACGCACGTTGATGGCAAGCATATCAATACCTTGCCTTTGATAGTAATTTTGGATATGACGGGCTTGCTCCTCAGCAGGTAAACCTGAACCATGAATAAAAAGCACTACTTTTTTCACGGCAGCTGTAGAAGTGACGCCAGGTTTTACGTCACCCAGATGATAATATCCGGTTAAACGTCCCTCCCCACCTTTCAGCGTAATTTTGCTTGATTTGCCATTAGCAACCGCATTATTCAGTACCGCCTTAGTCTTATTACTGATATGACGGCGATCTTCTTTAAGGCCATGAAGTTCGTTGTTCAAGAATCGGGTCAACGGATCTAAAGGCTCTTTATCATGTGGCGGGGTACCGTCATTCCCCGTTATCACCGATTCTGATGCTCTATTTTTGCCCGATAACGCTTGCAAGGCCTCCACAGGAGAGTGGCTTTGTTCTCTCTCCTGCGTGTATTCTCGATAAAGGTGCTGAGTTTTCTCAAAAGCACTATTTAATGCCTGACTTATCCATAGTTTCCCTTTATCTCCAGCGATGTCCATCAGGTCCATATAACTGGCAGTGTAGTTTTGCAGTACCTGCCTGCGCTCATCTCCCGTCGTCTGCAACGCTTTGTAGACGACCAAACTTTCATTGACAGAATGACCGCCATCAAACACCAGGAATACCAACGTATTAAGATATCCCTGCTCCACCAGGAAAGCAGGATCTTTACTGGCAATGTAGTTATTGAGGTGAACCATGATATTGGTCGAGCCAGATGCCCCCGTCACCACAGAATGCCCTTGAGCCAGCGCATTACGCTCAAGCGCTGTCTCCTGCCCAGGCGTCAAAACTCGGCCTGCGGCAACCTTCCTGCCATACAGAAAGTCTTCGTACTGATCACCTGACGGCTGGTAGGGCAGAGCAATACCATAATCGTTGGTTTGCTGTTCAGTTAACTCCACTTTGTATGTCACATTAGCCCGGTCAGTTAACTCATTACTGGTCGAACGGGCCCAGTAGATCGCCTCACGATAGAATGCATCCCCTTCAGCCTTCCATTGAGATGAACTCAGCCCCATGCCATCCATGTTCGACATTTTTACCGCCAGAAACGGTATTTTGATCATTTCAAAGCCGTTATCCACCTTGGTCATCATGGTCTTAAAGTTATCAAAGGTCGGCTGTTGCAGGAATGTGGTCAGTTCAGGCACCCGGCTGAACCAAGGGCGAGTATCCTTTTGAATGACATTGGCAAAGGCTTGCATCCTGATCGCAATATGTCTGTCACGTACAGTTGAATCGGCGGTGCTCTGCATCCATTGTTCAAATTCCCGCACCAGGAATTGACCTGTCCGCCCGGCAGTCGCTATCGCCTCCGGTGACACCGTTTTCACCAACGCATGTGCCAATTCTGAATCAAAACGACGGCCAAATAAGTTGTCAATATATTGGGTGGTGGCTTTTTTTCTGTGAGCATCAACCTGTAATGACAGCACCAAAGCATGCAACTCAGGGTATGCCTGTAACTGGGGAGCGGCATCATTAAATAACCGGGTGGTTTCTTGCGATGTCACCTGTCCGGTGAGCCAGAGTTTCCTGGCCCGCTCAACTAAAGGCATCGTTTCCGGGATATCCGCCTCTTCCAATCGGCTCATGAAAGCAATGAGACTTTCACTTTCAGTCTTAGGCGCTTCCCGTTCAGCGCCGGAGTTCATTCGGGTCAAAGGTGTAATTCGCCATTCAATAAGGCGATCAATTTCGTCTTGCGTGACACCGCCTTTCAGACCCACAATACGTCCGGTTCCATCAAATATTATCCGCTGATTAAGCCGTTTAGCATGCTGAGGGGCCACGGCAATCCCAAGGACCCCAGCTGATTCGGCTCTTTGAGCTTGCAAGTGCTCAATCATCCTGCCCATCTTAAAGCGCACTAAGTTCACTTGACTGCCACGCGGGGTAAATTCCGTTGAATGACGCTGTTGCCAATGAGAGAGTGCCTGTTCAAACTGCAATACATGCTCTTCATCAAAATGGTTCACCATTTTGTAGAAAGTATCACGTACAGCGACCAGCGCCTGACTAAGCTGCTTTTTCCGGCCTAATGCTTGCGCATTGGGATTGATAAACAGCTTGTTTCCTTCCGTCAATAAATTAAATTTTAATTTTTCAAATATAACGGAATTATGCTGTTCCACCTGAGGGCCATTCCCCAACGATTTCAAATCAACGCTTGAAGTTCGCAGAGGTCTTCTGACAAGCTCACCGGAGCTGTTTAAGGTTGAAACCATCATGTTGTCAGATTGTGCTTTGGCGAACGTTGAAGTCTCTAAAACGCCAGTATTCGCTACGCGAATGGCGGCATTTATCTGTAGACGATTAATCGCCTGTTTAGCACCAGCCAGCGCCTGTCGCTCTTCTTCAGTCAAGCCCTTGTCAAATTTGCTTTTAACTTCCGGCATAGATTCAGGATCAATATGGCTGCCGGTTTCCTCTGCCCCTGTTGATTCGTAGGCCTTGCCAGATAAACCACTGCCACCCGCCCCAGTGCGATCAGGTCTGGAATCGCTCTGTTTGGCTCTTTTAGCATCTGTTTGTGCCTGAGCTACTTTACTTTCAGCCGCAGCAGTATCGTGCTTACCCCGATTTTTAGCGTCCTGATACGCGATATTCGCGTCATTTTCAGCTTTTTCGGCCCGCTGTTGCTGCGATAACGCCTCTTCTTTTCTTAACCCGGCTTTTTCCTGAGCGTCCACAATATCTTGTTTTGCACTAGCACGATGCTGCTCACTTTTTGCTACACCTGTTTCTGATTTCGCAACCAATTTTTCTACTTGTTTTTGGTTATCAGTAAGATACTGTTGAGCAGTTGCTAATTTTCTCTGTGCAATAAATTTGGTGTAATCCAACTCATGCTGAACACTGTCCAAAAACTCAGCAGCAAATTGATCGCGCCACGGGTCACTTGATTCACCGTTGTAATTCGCATCATCATCAAGCGCCTCCAGGCCCTGAGTCATGGAAATCAGTTTGTCAGTTTCCACCTGCGCTTCTGCTTTTATCGCATTACGCTGCGTCAACCCACTCTGGTTAAGCGCTTTCTGATCCGTTAATGCCAATTGGGATTGCGATTTTTCAATAGCTGCCAGTTGTTTATCTTTTTCCTGTTCCAGCAGCTGACGATCTTTTTCGGCTTTTTCTTTATCGTTGAGCGCATTTTGCGCCGCTTTATCCTGTTTCGCGTGTTCGGTAACGGCATTGGTTTGTCGTGGATTCTTAGATTTCGCAACAACGTTATCCAGAATATAGCCGACTCCATCATTCAAACCGGTTCCTTTAAATTCAATCCGGTTAGTACCCGCTTTTGCCATTAAATCGAGTTTTTGGGTGTGCCATATAGCCCGCTCCCCAGAAGCTGAGAATACAGACTCACCATTCCATAACACCGTTATTCCATTGTCACTAAGATCACGATCCTCGATATTTAGACGGCTCGCAAAATCAAAAGTCAGTGAAATCACTTCTCCTTCAGACAGATTTTGCAATTCCTGCCAAATAGTGGTGTTTTTATCAACATCAAGTGCACTGACTCGTTCGCCATAACCTGCATTATCAAGACCATAAGCACTCGCCGGGCTATATGCCTCGATATCATTGGTTGACTGCCACCCCAAACTACCTTGCTCAAAGTTACCATTGACGATCAGGTTTTTATTCTGGCTTGGCATAGATCCTATTTTTCGATTCAAAGCGCTTTCTATTAAATCAATATCAAGCCCTTCCACCCCTGTTACAGAACCACTGAGACGACTGCTTAAATCTGAATCTACCAGCGCAATTTCTTCCATCTGAAAGCCATCAATAGCAGAAACTTCCACTAATTTAATCGCGCCTCTGCCTTTATATGCCCCAGATATGTTAGCTTCATCACCCTGCACCAGATAGTTGATCGCCTGACTGCCTGCCACACCTAACGCAGTCTGTTTGATATTCTCAAACAGGGAAGAGAGTTTGTTGCTTTCTGCAACAGAAAAACTGTAAAAATCACCGTTACCAATCTTAATCGCCACGTTATTGCGGGCATAAGAGGCGTTGACACCCAGACCATCACCAACATGAATATTGGCGTTGCCTTTGCCTTTCATGACCGCCACATTGAGACCCTTTCCGACTTTGGTATTAGCGTTATATTCACCCCACACCACGTTAACTGAAACACCGTCACCCACTTTGGTATTCATATTAAGGTCGCCATGCATGGCAGTCACACTTAAACCCTTCCCCACCGTGGTAGCGACATTAGCTGCGCCTTTCGCGGCGGTAACCTGTATACCATCACCCACTTTGGTGACGATATTGCCTTTACTCCACAACGCATTAAAGCTGTCACCATGACCCACTTGAGTCACAATGTTAGCATCGGCTTTGGCAAGCACCACATTACGCCCGTTGCCTACCCTGGTGATAACGTTAGCCTTGCCCCAGGCTCCGGTGTAGTCATCACCGTTACCGATATGGGTGATAATATTGGCATCACCCTGAACGACCGTGACTTCCTGCTTATCCCCCGCTTTGGTAATGATGTTCGCTGTACCTTTAGCAAAGTTGTAACGATCGCCATCACCCACCTGAGTCAGGATATTGGCCTCACCCCAAACGGCGTTCACCCCGGTGCCGTTCCCCACTTTGGTCATGATATTGGCTTTACCTTTGGCGAAACCCACTGTTGTGCCATCACCAATATGCGTCATGACATTACCCACATCGGAAATAAGCAGGCCAACTGTCGTGCCCTCTCCCACTTTCGTCAGAATATTGCCTTTGCCAAGCAGTACCGCCGCAGTTGTCGAATTGCCAACATGAGTGATGACGTTGGCTTTCACCCCAGCGACTACCCCCATAAAATCATCACCCACTTTGGTGACAATATTGGCCTCACCCAGCGCCAAGACACCGGTTAACCCATTGCCGGCATGGGTCATGATATTGGCCCGGCCAAACATGGCCGCCAGCGTTGTACCATCACCGACTTTAGTCATGACGTTCAATTCACCAGCAAACAAACCAATACTGGTGCCATCACCCACATGCGAATAGATATTGGCTTTACCTATCATCAAAGCGACCGTCAGATCATCACCGACCTTAGTCAACACATTGGCACCCCCGATCATGGCGGCAAACGTCTCGCCATCACCCACATGGGTAAAGATATTGGCCTTGCCAATCATCGCTGACAGAGTCATACCGTTACCCACTTTGGTCGCGATATTGCCTTTTGCCAACATCAGGGCAACGCTGGTACCGTCGCCAATATGGGTAAACACGTTGCCGGCGGCTATCATCAGTGCTAATGCGTTGCCATCACCCACTTTAGTAAAGATGTTTACTGCGCCACCCATCAGCGCCCACGCATCACCGTTGCCAATATGGGTAAAAATGTTACCCGCACCAAGCATAGCCGCAATCGCAGTTCCATCCCCAACTTTAGTGAAGATATTGCCGGCGGCTCCCATGACACCCAATGTCTGATCGTCACCGACATGGGTAAACACGTTGCCCACCCCAAGCATAGTGCCGGTAGTATTGCCGTTCCCGACTTTGGTCAGGATATTGGCCCCCCCCAGCATGACCCCGGTCGTGTTGCCGTCACCGATGTGAGTCAATATGTTTGCACCACCGCTCATTATCGCCAGTGTATTACCCGACCCTTTCTTGGTGAGGATATTGGCTCCGCCCAGTGCTATCGCTGTGGTATCTGATGTTTCAATTTCATCACTGAGATGCGTGATAATGTTGGCACCGCCGAGCATACCGGCAATCAGATCACCGGCACCGAGTTTAGTCAGCACGTTCGCGCCGCCCAAAAGTACCGAAGAGATATCCCCTTTGCCTGCTTGGGTGATGACGTTAAAACCACCCGTCCCCGAGCAGTTCGCATTGCCATGACCTATTTGGGTATGGGTGTTGTAACCACCCAACATAACAACCTGGCTGTCACCATTGCCTTTATGGATCGAGATATTGCCATACGCCAGCAAATGAGCCAGATATCGCCCATCACCAACCCGCACGAGAACATTTGCCGCACCGCCAGCGTAAGCGTCCATTTCTCCCCGCAGGCTTTGATGAACAAGGACATTTGCCAAACCTGCCCCACGAAATGTCAGATCGCCCTCTTCACCGCTTTTCACAATGACATTGGCGGCACCAGCGCCGTCAAAATGCGTCACACCGGATTTTGAACTGTGCAAAATAACGTTAGCCGCCCCTGCACCGTTGAAATTAACATCACCGTACGTAACGCTGGATGTAATAACGTTTCCACCACCCGCACCACTAAAATGAATATCACCAGAGCTATCACCACTGGTTATTGATGATTTGGTAAGATCTTGCTCAGAATAGCCTTCAAGACGAGCTAAACGATCAGTAGTACTGTGATCAACATTTAAATCATAGTAAAGCTGACTTAACGCATAACCCGCTCCGATTGATCTGTAGCCATGAGGATAGGAAAATATTTCATTCGCTAAATGACCAGTATAGTCACCCTGTTTATACCAAGCTCTTGCTATATATTTCAGTTTCCCCGTTTCATAATCATTTGCCAGTTTAACCTCAACCACTTTGGTATAGGGCTTCAAAAAGACCGCATACACATAAGTATTCGGCAGACTGTTTGATTTAACTGGGGATACATCGATTTTCGAACCATCCGGAAAGATTGCATACCCTCCTATTTTGGCATCACCCAGTGTGACATTTTCTGCTTTAACGTTCATACCGCCAGCATAATTCACCCACTTACCTATTAATAGCGCTTCCTCGACGCCATGCATCGTGGTTGTTTGTCGATGTAGTAGGTTAATACTGGAAAGACTAATAGCCTCTTCGTTTTCAATCGGAAAAAATCCATTGCTTACTGAGATCTTTTCCGCTGGCAAATCCTTAAGATGATCACCTTCCTTATACCAGGCAGTAGAGTAATAACGGAGCTTACCAGTATCAGGATTATTCTGAAGCCGCACGGCAACAATTTTAGTATTAACATTATCGGCAAATGCAAACAGATAAGTATCAGGCTCGATGGTGGATTTAATCGCCTTAACTGACTGAGGTTGCTGAATCCAATGCCCCGCCATTATTGCCGATACCATGACAATATCTTTGGCTTGAGCAAACTCTATTTCATTTTCCGCCCCCGTCCGGGTAATTTTATTATAAGCCCCTGCACCAGAGAAATTAATATTACTATGGGCAATATCGGAATAGAGTTTGTTATAGCCACCGGCGCCTTCAAACGTGATATCACCGCGAGTCTGTTCATACACATCTTCACTGTGGCGTATACGCTCAATGCGGTTTGATGCTCCTGCGCCACGTAAGATAATGTTGCCTTCTCTGCCTTTCCGCACGATATGATTATCCGCGCCAGCACCATGGAAAGTGATATCACCACTTTCCATCCGCGAGTTGATACTGTTTGCCGCACCCGCGCCATTAAATGTCACATCACCCTGAGTCCCCTGATAACGGTTAAACCAGGTACGATCAATATCATTAGCTGCCCCTGCTCCGATAAAATATAAATTGCCCTGGTCAGTTTCATGCCATAACTCATTATATCCACCCGCCCCTTTAAAACTGGTGTCACCAGACAAGCCTTTACGAACCAGTTTGTTATAGCCGGCAGCGCCCGAATAATACAAATCCCCCGATTTACCCGTATGATCAATGAAAGCAGCACCTGCCGTCCCCGAAAATGACAAGCCGCCATTTCCGGTTTTACAAATACCGGCGTAACCTGAAGCTCCTTTTACCGAAAGTTCACCCTCTGTATGGTATACATCAACCTTAAATGAACCAACGGTAACATTGTCATCCCCGCCATAAGCATAAACGTCACCACCAACACCAATAGCAGTAATATTATTACCATCATTATCGTCGTAATATTTTCCAGTAAAGAAGTATTCTGTACTCCTATTTGATGATTTCCCCATAAATAATCCTTTAATTTATCGTTTAGGTTAAGCAGAAAACCACCGCACTTAATGGATGAGCGGTTATTTTTAATATTCAAACTCTCATGAAATAGTACAAACTTTACAAATTTTTAACAGTAATAAATTAAATAAAGAGAAAAAACCACTATTAAAATTAACATTAGAGATTGTTTACACGAATTTATCAGACATGCTTTTTCCAAAAGTAATTTATTAATAAAGCACGTATAATAAGGAAAACACTAAGTTCAGATAGGTTTCAAACTGACGCATCTATAAACACTTTCAAATAAATCCATCGAATAGAATAAATAAAAAACCCAAAAAGATATTTAACGCAGATGTTTTTTTCCACAAGAACATGGAAAATACAGATAAGATAATAAAGTCACTTCTAAACTAAGATACAACTTTTCATTAATTACGATCAATTATTTCATTCCATTCCCATGAAAATATTGAGGATTATAACCATTAAAACAATATAAGTAAATGAGATAATATCATCATACTTTTTTAGTCAAAAAACAATAATAACGAATAGAATTAATTAATAAAAATAACGATTGGTCAGTGAGCAATCTACAATATAATCGGCATTCGTATTCAGCAGTAAAATAATGGCTTACCGATTCTGTGAGTCATTCTTATTACTCATTTTACTTTTATTATCGAAAATTAATTACGCAAATTTCGCCTTGCCAATAGTGGTATCTGTCCACGCCGTTGTAATAGCAATTTTGGCTTTACTGTCCAAATTCTCAATAAAACCATTATCACCCACGGTAGGTGTAAAACTACTCATTGCCTGGATCAAGGAATCAACCGCGTTATCTGAAAGCGCAGTAAATTCACGCTCTCCCGATGCGTTCTTATCACTCATCTGAGCCACCAATTTGGCACGATTGCCATTAAAGTAATTATTAAGGGTGACTGAACCTACTGATTCAAATATGCCCTGAGCAGTTTTATCTTGAGTATGACGGTTCACTGATAACACCAAATCGTATCCGCTGCGTTGGAACCACAAGTTTTGCCAGTGAATATCGTTAAAAACGATCATATCTTCTGCATTGATATCATTAACCCGATTATCAATCACATCTCCGCTGACGACAAAACTGTCTACGCCTGTACCGCCTTTGAATTCGTTCTGATAACCACCCAATACCAGCAGATCCTGACCATCACCGCCATCAAACTGGCTGAACTTCGAAATGGTTTCCGCTATCAGATGGTCATCGCCTTCTCCACCATTGATAACCGTATGGTAGCCCATCAGCTTAATGCTATCGTTGCCTGAATTACCGTCGATCCGATTGTCATTACCAAACACTCTGGCAAAATCATTCCCTTCACCCAACTCAACCCGGTTGTTATTGCCGATGGTCACGGCATAATCCTGATCTTCCCCAGTATCCACCCGGTTGTAGTTGCCGGAAGTCACAACGTAGTCCCGGCCTTTACCAGTATCAATAAAGCCACCTTCGCCAAAGACAAATGTCTGGTCATTCCCCTCACCCATAAAGACGTGGTTAATGCGTCCGGCCACCACCGCGGTGTCGTCACCATCACCACCAAACATCCAGTTTTCACGTCCCATCAGGACACCCAAATCATTACCTTCACCGCCCGTAAAGATGTTAGATGTGCCAATTGAGTAATAAACGTCATCACCGCGGCCTCCCCAGAAGTTGTTGTTGTCTCCCAGATAAGCGCCAAGATCTTTACCGTCACCGCCCCAGTTGAAGTTGTAGTTACCTAATGATATGTGGATATCACCATCCCCTTGCAGATGACCACTATTACGCAGGAAATCGAATGTTTTCTCCTGCATATTGAGCAAATCAGCCGTCAGATTCTCTTTTAGATTGGTCACTAGCGACTTCATCTCTTCTTGCTTGTCTTTGCTAAATATCGTCGCAAACACGTTAGGCAGATTCAGTGAATTAAAGCCAAATGCACGCTCTGGTTTGGTGTTGCCAGTAGCCAAAATGCCGGTTTGATCATTTTCAGTATTAGCTACCGAAACCTGACCTTCTTGACTTTCATCAACAGTTTTCTCTTTCAAACCATGACCTTCCGCAAATGATCTGATCCCATCCTTACCCATGTTGAGATGAGATTTCAGACTGTCGAGCAGTTTATCAGGATCAGTGAAGGCTTGCAGTTGTTCACCACTGAATTTCCCAATGACTTCAATCATCTCTTTCAGAATAGCCACGCCATCCACAGGCTCGCCTGTGCGGGAAACAATCCGGCCATCCGCGGTGTAATCCACACCAAAGATATCGGCTAAAGTGGTATCTGCTCCCACTCCCGCTAATCGACCAAGTAGTTTGTTTTTAAGCTGACGAGGCAGATCCTGCGGATTATAGGTAAAAGGTGTCTGTGCCAAACCCGTCGTTGAGTATTGTTGCGTCATTAAGCCAAACAACGAACCCAGATTAATATCCAGAATCGACTGAATATTGTCACCGAACACAAAGTTCCAGTTCCCGGTCGTAACCTGAATATCTGCCCCTTTACCACCTACCGCAAAGTTAAAAGCCAGTTTCTCATTGGCCTGACGCAATTTATCCGCACGGCTCATTTTACCCATATCGGCGCTATTACCATGACGACTTAGCCACTGGTTAAATTTCTTATTCAGGGCCGCTTCAGTATCACTTTTCAGGCCACGGCTGCTACGTTCATACTGAGAATCCAGCTCAACCAGTGTCTTATAATCCACACTGCTGGTTTGATCTAAGCCAGACATATCCCGAACAAATTTCTTTGCGCCGGCGATTGTCCATTGCTGATCTTGTGCCGCTAGCCAATCCTGCTCTTCACCAGAATAAGCAATGCCTTGTAATACGCCAGAAATACGTGCCGCGCCATCAAATGGATTAACCAATGGTGGCGTTGGGAGGGATTTATCCATCATCACAATTAGGTCATTACTGCGTCCTTGGTTAAAACTGACGTTACGATTACCAATAAACATTTGCGCTCCCTCAAGCGCCTGATAACCCGCAATATCGACGCTGTGTTTACTATCACCATTGCCGATGTGCACCATCACATTATTATCCCCGAAGGCCAATGATTTAAAGCCACCCGTCCCTACTTTGATACCAATGTTCGATGTTCCCCAATTGAGCGCAGTAAATTCACCCTTCCCCACATCCACCTGAATATTACCAGAGTAACTTAGCGGGTTATTCGATATATGATTTGAGTCAACTTCAATTTTATTTTTGCGCTCCTCTGGTGCCGTGAAAATATCTGCATTATCCACAATCGCACCTTTAGCTGGCGTATCTACATCCGCTATACCGACACGAGAGAGATTGATGTCGCTTTCAGCAATAGTGCGACGCACCCGCTCTGAATGCGTTTCAAGTTCGCCTCGTTCATTCCAATTCAATACGATTTTGTTATCAATCAGGCTGTTAACCCATTGATTATTTTCATTTCGCGTAAATTTACGGCCAGTGACATCAACGGCAACTTCACTACGACGAGCTGAAACCGCCGTGTGGATATCTTGCTCTTTTAACGCAATGATAAAGTGGCGGGCAAAACCATCTCGTTTGTCATCCTCAATCAGCGAACAGCCCACGAGGCTAATGTGGTCTGGTTTACCCGCCTGACTAAAGTTCTGGGTGAATTGTTTTAGTTTTATTGCCAGCTCATCCGCACGGTAGCCACTCAGACGAGTGTTATTCTGCTCTGATTCGCTACGACCATGCCCCACAAGCTGCCAACGTAATTTGCCTGATAATTTAGCCGGATCACCATAAATAACTCGGTATTGTCCATCAGAATCAAGCTGAACAACCACACTAGAATCCGGGTGTTTACCCGCCAGATTTGCCGCTGCTTTAGTTGCTACAGGGTCATCCTCCATCTGGAAAATGATCTGACCATCAAAACGAGTCTCGCGGCCATCGGTTTGTGGTGTCACCGCCACTGTTTGCCAGAGATTAACAGGTTTGTGAACTAACTCTGCCGCTGATGTTGCTTGCAAGCTATTAAGCAAAGGATCTCGCACCCCATCCTTGGTAATAAGTTTATTCAGTAATGGAGTGCCATCACTCTCCATGACGACCGTTTCCAATGCCTTATTTTTGCCCGATAACGCGGCTAACTCTTCCACGGGAGAGTGGCTTTGTTTTTTCGCTATTACTTCAAGCTGAGCTTCTTGAAGCACCTGAGCATAATTAAACAACTCAGTTGGCGTCCAGGTACCAAACTTTGGCAGCCACTTATGACCGACAAGTTTCTCTGCCCCCCCTGCTTTTAATACTCTGGCAATGATGCTTGAACAGTTATTCGTCAGCAATTGATAATGTTCATTAGGATCGCTGCTGATTTTATTCCATTCCGCCTGCATTGCCGCCACATCCAGACCTTCAAGGTTAATGCGGAATACGCGCCCTTGATCGGCTTCGCTGATTTTAAAGTCCCGAATATTCTTCAACTCTCGATCTTTAAATTCACGAATGACGTTAGCAACACGTTTTTCTGCCAGTTGAGGGTCTTGTACATTTTTATCGGCTTGATATCGCAGTTCTTCCGCAAAAAGTCTGCCAACATCTGCCATCTCATATTGGCGATCATTCCACATTTCAACAAATGGCTGGTATATCTGCTCAGGAATACCGGCTGATTGCAGCAACGCAGGATTTTCCAATGCCATCATAGCAAAGCCTTCAGTAACATCTTTGAAGGTGATATCTACCCCTTGTGCGAATTGCAGCTTTTCAATGAAACGTTGTAATTTACGATCACCATCTTCCAGACCAAACTTATCATGCTCTTCGAAGGCGACATCTGCTTCAAGCGTTCTATGGTTCAACGAAGGCCACCAACTGACATAATTTTTCTCATTGATAGCGCCTGCATCGTCCGCATTAATATGCGCTCGTCCCTGACCAATTTGCATGGCGACGTGCCCTAACTGGCTATGATCGCTTGGTTTCCAAACAAACAGTGTGGCACTTATTGGAGATAAATGCTGTTCAATCGCCTGATGGATCTTTCTTAAACCAGAGACATCAATACCTTTACCATCGTTCGATAAATCGCTGGCTTTCAGATTCGAGAAGACGGCATCTGAAACATCTTGACCATATTCTTTAATAACCGTTGCTTTGACTTGCTCAACCGCTTTATCAAAATTTTCCGCTTTCTGGTTAATATGAGTATTTGCCTTACCCCGAGTGACAAAATCGCCATTTTCATCAACATAAAAGTGTTTTGAATCCTTAAGATTGGCACTGCCAAGCTTATCATACAGACTACTGAAATCGCCTTGTTCTGGGATTCTCACAGTGGATTCAGCAAGCACCATCGACTCTTCAAAGCGCGTGTCAATTTGAGACAACAAGTCCTTCATTGCGGGTACACGACCTGAGTCAGGATGACCTAAGAGATAACCTTCAACCTGTTGGCGCAAATCGGATAATTTTCCAATCACATCCAATTCATCGTCTTTTCTTCCTTGTCGGGCATTCTGATAACTCTCTAATGCATCAATTACTTTTTGGTAACTGTCACCACGAGTTTTACCTGCAACAGATGCGACTGCCTGGAACTCACTCACCGACATCAATTTTGGCACGGGTTTCCAGATGCCATTCACTTTCTCAGTAAGAATTCGGGTGTGTCCTTGATGATGAGATATAATCCGATCTTCAATGAAATATAACTCATCAGGTAACTGTGCATAATTGTCATAATTAGCCAGAATAAAACGTTCAACTGCTTTAAGCAGATTATTACTGGTCGTATTTTTTACAATAATTCGCTTAAATTCATTGCCATTACCTGGCCACGCACGCACCTCAAATCCTTCATCACTCTTTTGCACTAATAAGTTACGTTCTGTACGTAATCCATAAAACGGCAATGCCTGATTTAGCATAGTGTCGATAGCACTGAGCTTAATATCGAGCTCAACAACGGTATCGGCTTTATAACCACCGGGGTTAACCGCCAGCCGTTTTTTCTGCTCTTCAATAGTCAACGCATCAAAGCGCGTCTGCACAGTAATACCCGGTTTGGTTAAGTTGCGGCCAATAGATTCTATAGGCCGCCCTGCATATTCACTTGCCGGCTTATCTAGCAATCGAATTTCACCCACTAATCCTTCACGTTGCAATTTACGCAATACAGGTAATTCAACATTCCAGAAATAGTTACCAAGACGTAAGCCGCCTTCAGAGATCAGATAAACATCACCACGTGATCCTGCGGCATAGATGGAACTCCAGAAACCGGTGTTGCTATATGCAGCAGCATTAATTGCCGATCTTAACGCTTTATGTTCATTATTTTCAGGATCGGCAAGGTACATAATTCCCCAGCGCATGAGTTGCTTATTAAGTTGAATCGCAAAGGCGTTTCCTTGCACATCAACATCGTAAACAATTTTTTTACCATCCGGTTGTGCTGCCTCAAGAACATCTCTATGTCTTCTAAAACTCTTCCCGGACCAGAATGAAACAATACTCTTATCATCGCGGACAGGTTCAAAGCTATAGCCATAGCGATCCAGTTTTACAATAAACTCAACGCGTTTATCCCAGTCATAATCCAGCGTCGCGTCAACAAACAGTTTCGCTAAAGATGCAGCTTCATCCTCCGGTACTTTCTCCGATACTTTGTTTTTGGTGTTAGTGTTGGCATTCCGAATATACTTTTCAACAAAAGTCACCATCCGCAGCCTGGTTTTATCGGAAATATCTGCACTAACGCGCTTAAATCCAGGAACAGGAATATATTCGTCCCGCGTATCAACATTACCATTATCAAGCCAACGGTAAATGTGGGCGATTTTTTGTGCCCGACTTAGTACAGAAGAATCGATCGCCCTCTTTTTGCTTCCACCTAATCCTTCCAGATTAATACCCGAAATTATCGGCGCTTTTCTGATGAGTTCACGCGTCTGATGTGAAGGCGGTACCACAATGCGGTCAGATTGTGTTTCAACAGACTGCGGAGTAAGCGAAACACCGGTATTTTTTGCACGCCTTCCCGCGTTGATCTGCAACCGGTTTACGGCTTGTTTAGCACTCGCCAATGCTTGCAGTTCTTCTTCGGTCAGTCCTTGATAATATCTGTTTCTCGCTTCTGGCATCGATTCAGGATCAATATGGCTGCCGGTTTCTCCTGCGCCTGTTGACTCGTGGGCTTTTTCTCCTGATAAGCCGCTGCCACTTGCTCTAATGCGATCAGGCCTGGAATCGCTCAGTTTTGCCCCTTTAGCATCAGCTTGGGCCTGAGCCGCTTTACTTTCCGCCGCCACGGTATCACGCTTACCACGACTTTCAGCATCCTGATAGGCTATCTTAGCGTTATCCTTCGCCTTTTCTGCCTGCTGCTGCTGTGAAAGTGCTTCTTCTTTTCTCTGATCTGCTTTGAGTTGCGCATCTACACCATCAAGAATTGCCTTATCACGATTTTGTTTACCTTTTTCCACACCAGCTTCTGATAGCACAACGGCATCTTTTACTTTTTGCTGTGTACCAATCGTATCCCGATGTATATCTG
The DNA here is from genome assembly GCF_042879395.1 of Photorhabdus sp. RM322S. NCBI lineage: Bacteria > Pseudomonadati > Pseudomonadota > Gammaproteobacteria > Enterobacterales > Morganellaceae > Photorhabdus > Photorhabdus sp. RM322S. The sequence goes on along the minus strand of NZ_JBHFKW010000013.1, from coordinate 90,566 downwards.
CCAGCCGTTTTTCTAATGTTGGCTTGATGTCATCTAGCTGTTTCTGGACGTCCTCAGAGATTCCACCCGCATAGTCAAGATAATGGCTATCTAACTCACGACTATCATCAGTCTCATCTTTAAGTTCTTTAAATCTGTCAGCGATTACATTCAGCTCTTCAGTCACCGCTTGAGCTTCTTCTTTTATCGCCTCACTCTGTGCTTGCCCATTCTGGTTAAGCGCTTCTTGATCCGTTGCTGCCAATTGAGATTTCGATTTTTCAATCGCAGCCAGTTGCTTATCTTTTTCTTCTTCTAAGAGCCGGCGATCTTTTTCAGCTTTTTCTTTATCGCTTAACGCATTTTTGGCCGCTTGGTCTTGCCTGGCATGTTCAGTCACACTGTTGGTTGGCAATGTACCTATAGATTTTGCAACAACGTTATCCAAGATATAGCCTAACCCATCATCCCGGCCCGTCCCTTTAAATTCGATTCGATTAGTGCCTTCTTGTGCCGTTAATTGCAGTGTCTTATTTTGCCATGCAGCTTCGCCACCAGACGTTGAGAAGATACTTTCGCCGTTCCAGAGCACCGCCATACCCTCTTCTGGAGAAAGACCTGAACGTTTTGCAAAGTCAAAGTTCAGTGAAACAACTTCACCTTCAGACAGATTTTGCAATTCCTGCGAAAGCGTGGTGTTAACATTCACATCAAGTTCACTGACTCGCTTTCCATGACCGGTATTATCAAGCCCGTAGCTACTTGCCGCATTATAGGCTTCAACACCATGAGTTGACTGCCAACCTTGATTACCTTGTTCAAAGTCACCATTGACGATCAGATTTTCGTTCCTCTCTGATACCAATCGATTTTTTCGATTCAACGAGCCTGCTAAGGCGCTTTCTATTGAGTCAATATCAAGCATTTCTACCGCTGTCACAGAACTACTCAGGCGATTGCTTAAATCCGAACCAACTTGATCAATTTCCTCCATCTTAAAACCATCAATGGCAGAAACTTCCACTAAGTTAATTGCACCTCTGCCTTTATGGGTTCCCGATGTGTTAGCTTCATCCCCCTGAACCAGGTAGTTGATCGCCTGACTGCCACCCACACCGAGTACAGTCTGTTTGATATTGTTGAAAAAAGAGTCGAATTTGTTGCTTTCAGTATTACTCGATGCCACAGCCAAGCTGTAAAAATCGCCGTCACCAATCTTAATTGCCACATTATTACGCGCATAAGAGGCATTAACGTATAAGCCATGACCAACCTGAATATTGGCATTACCTTGGCCTTTCATTGCCGCAACATTAAGACCATTGCCAACTTTGGTATTAATATTGTACTTACCCCAAGCCACGTTAACCGAGACACCATCACCCACCTGGGTGTTAATGTTAGCGTCACCATAAGCAGCAGTTACACTTAAGCCATTTCCTACTGTCGTCGTTACATTAGCTTTACCTTTTGCCGCCGTCACCTGCATACCATCACCTACTTTGGTGACGATATTGCCTTCGCTCCACAAGGCATTAAAACTCTCTCCCTTGCCTACCTGAGTGACAATGTTGGCCTTACCTTTGGCAAGTACCACATTACGCCCGTCACCGATTTTAGTGATAACATTGGCTTCGCCCCAAGCGCCGGTGTAATCATCATCGTTACCGACATGGGTAATCATGTTGGCATCACCTTGAACCACGGTGACTTCTTGCCCATCACCCACTTTGGTAATGATGTTCGCTTTACCTTTCGCGAAGTTGTAACGGTCGCCATTTCCCACTTGGGTTAGGATATTCGCCTCACCCCAAGCCGCATTCACCCCGGTGCCATCTCCAATTTTGGTAATAAGATTGGCTTTACCTTTGGCAAAACCCACCGTCGTGCCATCTCCAACATGTGTCATCACGTTACCCACATCGGAAATAAGCAGGCCGACTGTGGTACCGTCTCCCTCTTTGGTCAGAATATTGCCTTTGCCAAACAGGATACCTGCGGTTGTCGCGTCGCCGATATGCGTAATGACGTTCGCTTTCGCCACCGCAACAACTCCCATGAAATCATCACCCACTTTGGTAACAATATTGGCTTCACCCAATGCTAATACGCCAGTTAAGCCATTGCCGACATGAGTCATGATATTGGCTTTACCAAACATGGCCGCCAGCGTTGTACCCTCGCCTACTTTAGTCATGACATTCAGCTCACCGGCAAATAAGCCAATACTGGTACCACCACCCACATGCGAGTAGATATTGGCTTTACCCACCATTAAAGCCGCCGTCAGATCGTCACCAACCTTGGTCAACACATTGGCACCACCGATCATGGCAGCAAAGGTATTGCCATCCCCTACATGGGTAAAGATATTGGCTTTGCCGATCATCGCCGCCAGGGTCATGCCATTACCCACTTTAGTTGCTATATTGCCTTTTGCCAGCATCAGGGCAACACTGGTGCCATCCCCAATATGAGTAAACACATTGCCTGCGGCTACCATCAATGCCAGCCCATTACCGTCACCCACTTTAGTAAAGACGTTTACTGCGCCGCCCATTAACGCCCAGGCATCCCCTTTGCCGACATGGGTAAACAGGTTGCCTGCGCCAATCATGGCCGCAATCGATGTACCATCCCCAACTTTAGTGAAGATATTTCCTGCCGCTGCCATCACGCCCAATGTCAAACCGTCACCAACATGGGTTAACACGTTGCCCATGCCGAACATGATGCCAGTCGTGTCACCATGTCCGACTTTGGTCAGAATATTGGCACCACCCAACATCACGCCAGTTGTGTTACCGTCACCAATATGCACGAGGACGTTTGCACCACCGCCCATGACAGCCTGTGCATTACCTTTCCCTTTTTTGGTGAGAATATTGGCACCACCCAACGCAATTGCGGTGGTATTTGAGGTTTCAGTTTCATCACTGATATGCGTGATAATGTTAGCGCCCCCGAACATACCCGAAACCAGATCTCCGGTACCAAGCTTAGTTAGTACATTGGCACCACCTAAAAGTACTGAGGAGATAGCCCCTTTTCCTGCTTGGGTGATAACGTTAAAGCCACCAGCCCCGAACCAGTTCGCGCTGCCATCACCTATTTGGGTATGCGTGTTGTATCCGCCCAACATTAGCACCCGGCTGTCACCGTTGCCTTTGTGGATTGAGATATTGCCATAGGCCAGAAGATGAGCCAGGTATCGTCCATCCCCAACCCGCACGAGAACATTTACGGCACCACCCGCGTAAACCTCCATTTTCCCGCTCTGACCTTGGTGAACGAGGACATTGGCTAAACCCGCACCACGGAATGTCAGATCGCCCTTTTCACCACTTTTTACAATGACATTGGCTGCACCCGCACCATCAAAATTCGTATCACCGAATTTTGAGCCATGCAAAATGACGTTTGCCACCCCTGCGCCTTTAAAATTAACATTTCCCTGCGTGACATTAGATTTAATAACGTTTCCACCACCCGCGCCGTTAAAATTAATGTAACCACTGCTTGTGAATGACTCTACCAAGTCTTTCTGACTATATTCTTCGCTATGGACTAATCGATGGGAAATACGGCGCACTGTATTGGCGCTATATTGAAGCTGGCTTAACGTGTAGCCGTGGCCAATAGAGGTATATCCATTATCATAGGAAAACTGTTCATTGGCCAAATTACCCGTATGATCGCCTGTTTTGTACCATGTTGTTGCTTTGTATTTCAGTTGCCCGGTATCAAAATCATTTTTCAACTGAACTTCAACCACTTTGGTATATGGCCCCATCACTTTGGCATACACATAAGTATTGGATCGACGGTTCGATTTGACTGCAAAAACATCAACTTTGCTACCATCAGAAGAGATCGCATATCCCCCCATTTTGGCATCACCTAACGAGATATCCTCTACTTTAACCACAATGCCACCCGCATAGGTTACCCACTGATCTATCAATAGGTTTTCCTCAACAGCATGAATCTTGACGGGTTGCTGATGCTCAAAGAGCAAACTGGAGAGACGGTAAGCGCCATTAGTGTTTACAGCGGTAAATCCATTGCCTGACGAAATATCTTTCGCCGCAAGATTTTCAAGGTGATTGCCTGCTTTATACCAAGAAGTAGCGTGATAACCGAGCCTACCGGTTGTGGGATTATTTTGCAGCCGAACTTTACTGATCTTAGTGTACATTTTGTCAGCAAACGCAAAAAGATAGGTATCCGGTTCGATAGTTGATTTAATTCCTGTGACTTGCCTAGATTCCTGGATCCAGCTTCCTCCCATCGTTGCCGTCGTCAATACTATCTCTTCAGATTTAGCAAATTCCAGTGTCTCACCATAGAAATCTCTATTCGTGCCTACTCTGGTGATTTCATTGTAAGCACCGGCACCGGAGAGATTAATATTGCCATGTGCGACATCAGAATAGAGTTTGTTATAACCCCCTACACCTTCAAAAGTAATATCACCACGCGTCTGTTCATACCCATCTCTATTTTGGCGTATACGCTCAATTCGATTCGATGCCCCAGCACCACGTAAAATAATGTTACCTTCTTTACCTTTAAGTACGATGTGATTATCAGCACCGGCCCCGTTGAATGTAATGTTACCGCTTTCTACTCGTGAGCTAATGCTGTTTGCAGCGCCTGCGCCATTAAAAGTCACATTTCCCCGTGATCCTTGATAACGGTCAAACCAGGTGCGGTCAATGTGATTAACAGCCCCCGCGCCGGCAAAATATAAATCTCCTCGGTTAGTTTCATGCCATAACTTATTGTATCCTCCGGCTCCTTTAAAATTTGTATCGCCAGACAAACCTTTACGAACTAGTTTGTTATAGCCAGCAGCGCCCGAATAATTTAAATTTCCCGTATCACCTGTATGATTAATAAAAGCCGCACCGGCTGCCCCCGCAAACGACAGACCGCCATTTCCCGTTTTACTAATGCCGGTGTAGCCTGAAGCTCCCTTTACTGAAAGGTCACCATCTGTATGGTATACATCGACTTTAAATGAACCAACAGTAACATCATCATTTCCGCCATAAGCATAAACTTCACCACCAACACCAATAGCAGTAATATCATTACCATCATTATCGTCGTAGTATTTCCCCGTAAAGAAGTACTCTGTACTTCTATTAGATGATTTCCCCATTAGAAAGCCTTTAAATAATAATATAAAAATTAAACAAAGAACCACTGCACCTGACGAACACAGCGGTTGTTTTGCACATCAAGTTTCCCGCGGACAGTACAAGCTTTCTGGCCTTTCCACGGTAAAAAAACACGACGGCGTAAATCCCTGGCAACTTCGCGGCCGTGTCCAAAAGGCGCAATCATTTCGGGAAAAAAGATATGTGAACCTGAGCGCCAGTCCGTGTGGGTAATCTCTCTTTTTCCCGAAAGAAGCTCATCTCGATTTTGCTCAGATAAAAAAGCCCAATTACAAAAAGCAATTGGGTGCCCTTGTTCATTTGCATAATAGCAAAACTGATTCAGTTCAAACGCAGGCAAGATACGCTGTTGCCACTCGGACACCAGGTATCTCCGATGCAAAGGAGAATACTGACTCAGCAGTAACACTCCTCCGATCATTGCCTGAATTTCTGCGGTATTCAGTTTCGCTGGTTGATGTACAATCGCCATACGTTACTCAACCGCCAAGGGTTATTTTTCGTTTTTAGATGTGCGTTTCTTCGCATTAGCAGGTTCTTCCGCTATAACTTCTGATGCAGCTTGCTCTTCAGTCAATTGCGGAGCAGGCAGAAACCCGGCGGCAACCAGTTTGTCAAATTCCGCTGCCATACGCGGATCTTCCAACATATTTTTAACCATCGAAACCATATACATAAATCCCGATGCCGGCATATGAATAACCTGTTTTAATTCAAGTTCATTATCATTCTCCGCCATTATTCCGTTCGCCATCCGATTTGGTTCCTGACCAACAAAATAAAGAGAGAAAATACCTTTGTTATAATTGACGCTAGAGATAGTTTGTACGAATTTTTCAGACATATTTTATTCACCAAAAAACAAACAATTCATTAAAAAGAATGCTAAATACATATAACAACAAAAGCACTAAACTCAAAGAAATCTTGAGCTTATATAACGACAAATGCTGCTAAATGAGTGAGTCAAATGAAATAATATAGTGCAAAAATTCAAAGACAATATTCATATCCAAAAAAGTCTCTTTACCCCCCACACATAGTCCTATTTACCCACACCATTACCGACAACAAATATAAGATAATTAAGTGACATCAAATTACAACATAACAAACAGGTAACATAATAATCTGTTTCTATTAATATTTTATGCAAATATTACTTATACAAACTCTAAAGATATTTATTCATGAATGAGATTGAGAAATTAACCCTATCATCGTTAAAATTAATATTGATGATCTGTAATGGAAAAAACAATATCAGTGATATTGATAAATTAAAATACTCTGATTGTTACCACTCTTATATAAGGGCTATCGAGAAAAAATTTAACTTATCTCTTGCAAATAAACACTCTGCAAGAAAGAAATATCATGACATATCATTACCCGCAATCTTGTTTGATAATAATGGCCTACCTTTTATTTTAGCCAAATCGAATAAAGATAATTCACTCATTCAGAAAGTGAATAAAGAAACACCAGAAGTATGGTCAGCAGAAAAACTGATGGCAGAGTGGAGTGGAAAATGGATTAAAGTAAAACAAAAGCAAACTAAATTTGATATTAGTTGGTTTATTCCAGAATTTCTGGCACAAAAGAAAAACCTGGGTGAAGTATTGCTATTTTCTTTTGTGCTACAAATCCTTGCTCTCATTTCACCGTTAGTCATTCAGGTGGTTATGGATAAGGTCTTAATCCATCAGGCGTTATCAACCCTTGATGTATTAGTCTTTGGCTTAATTATCGCCGGTATAATAGAGGTGGTTTTACGTGGATTACGTGAGTACCAATACGCTCACACCGCAAACCGTATCGATATCAAACTGGGGTTAAAGCTGGTACGGCATCTGTTTGGGCTACCTCTACTCTTTTTTAAATCCCGTCAGGTAGGCGCGATTGTTACACGGGTTCGTGAACTGGATACCGTCAGGGAGTTTCTGACCGGTTCAATGTTCACTTTATCCGTCGATGTGCTGTTTATGTTTGTTTTCATCTATGTGATGAGTCTGTTATCCAGCACGCTTACCTGGGTTTTTATCGCAACCATCCCTTTTTATGCCATTCTGGCGTGGTGGCTGACTCCCCGCATGGAGAAGGCCGTTGAAGAACAGTTTACTCATGCAGCGATAAATACTTCTTTTCTAACTGAAACCGTTTCCGGTTCTGAAACCCTTAAAAGTCTGGCGGTAGAACCGAGATTCATTCGCCGCTGGGATAGCCAGACTGAGAAGATGGTCAATACCAGTTATGCAGTACAGCAATTGAGTAATCGCTCAAACCATATTGTCATGCTACTGCAAAAAGTTACCAATGCCGCGATTCTCTGGTTGGGTGCCTCAGAAGTTTTATCACTGCAAATGACCATTGGTCAATTGATCGCCTTCAATATGATGGTCAACCACACGTCCCAGCCATTAGCCAGGCTGGTGGAACTGTGGGGACAATTCATCAGAACACGGGTAGCCGTAGATAAATTAGGCGATATGTTGAATCTACCCACCGAGCAACAATCCGGCCAGCAACAGGTAACGCTGCATGGTTCAGTTTCGTTTAACAACATTGTCTTTCGCTATCAACCTGACATTCCACCAACCATTAAAGGACTGACGCTTGATATAAGAGCCGGAGAAACCATTGGTATTGTAGGTACGTCCGGTTCTGGGAAAAGCACGCTGGCACGTTTATTACTCCGCCTTTATACCCCGGAAACCGGTGCGATCACCTTAGATGGCATTCCATTGCAAAATATAGGCATTGAAACACTCAGGCAGCAAGTCGGTGTGGTTTTGCAAGAAAATTTCTTATTTAACAAAACAGTATATGAAAATATCGCCCAGTCAAAACCCGATGCCGGCCTGGAGTCCGTGATTAAAGTCGCCAAATTGGCCGGGGCGCATGAATTTATTCTCAGGCTGCCAATGGGATATGACACAACCATCGCAGAAGGTGGACAATCCTTATCCGGTGGTCAGCGTCAGCGGCTTGCCATCGCCCGGACTCTCCTGGCTGATCCCAAAATTCTCATCCTTGATGAAGCAACCAGTGCACTTGATGATGAGTCACAATCTCTCATTCAATCAAATATGGCCGAAATTGCCCAAAGCAGAACGGTGATCACTATCGCCCACCGGCTTTCAACCGTGCGTCATTGTGATCGCATCATTGTGCTTAATCAGGGGGAAATTATTGAACAAGGCTCTCACGATCAGCTGCTTAACCATGACAAGCAGTACCGGAAACTCTGGCAGTTACAACAGGAATTAAAACAGGAGGGGCTTTGCCATGATTAAGGCGTTTAAAGATAAACTGAAATCACGGTTGCGCTGTCGCCCACCACACTATGATTTTCTACCAACACATTTAGCGTTGTCACAACGCCCACCTTCACCTTTTGCCCGCTACACTGCGATAACACTCAGTGTCGGTATCATCATAGCCTTGCTCTGGGCCTATCTGAGTAAGTTGGATGTTCAGGCAACCGCTACCGGTCGTCTGATTGTCTCTGGCCGCTCTCAGATAATTCAGGCATATGAACAGAGCCGGGTAACCGCTATCCATGTTCAGAATGGGCAGCAGGTGGAGAAAGACGCCCCTCTTCTGACACTCGATACTCTCGGCGTTAACCAAGATATCACCCGGTTATTCAAGCAGATCGAATATCAAGCCCACGAAAAAATTCGTTATCAGGCTTTGACAGAACAACAGGAACCAACAGAACAGGCACTGTTTCAATCATTACCGGCATCCCAGCAAGCACAAGTGGTTGAAAACTATTCCCGTGAGAAAAGAGAATACGAAGCGGTTGTAACCAATCTGAAAGCAGAGATGAACGTGAATCTCTCTTCCCAACAATCACGAAAAAGCGATATTAATGCGCTCACTAAGCTCCGGCAAAATATCAGCCAGCGTTTAAAAGCACGTCAGACCTTAAGTCAAAAACAAGTGATCAGTAAAGTTGAATATCTTGAACAGGAAAAAGAGTTTCTGGAAACAGAGCGCCTGATTGCCCAACAAAATGCGGAGCTTAATGTTCTGCAATCGCAATATATTAGCCTAGAAGAGCGTTTAAACAGTCTGAAAACACAAAAAGAGCGCGAATGGTTTGATAAAAGAAAACAGGCCGAAGTTCAATTGGTCGTTTTAGAGCAAGAACTTGCAAAAGCTCAGGTACGGGAGCAGCTTGAAGTCATTCGCTCCCCCGTCACAGGCACCGTTCAACAACTCAGTGTGCATACGTTAGGTGCGGTACTTCAACCGGCACAAAACTTGATGGTGATCGTTCCTGATGACAATGTGCAGCTAGCGGAAGTGCAAATTTTAAACAAAGACGCCGGATTTGTTTATTCGGGGCAACAAGTCACCATTAAAGTCGATGCCTTCCCATACACACGTTACGGCACTATCGACGGTGAACTGTTAAGTATATCCAGAGACTCAACCACGGATGAACAATTAGGACTCGTCTTTCCTGCTCAAATTAGTCTCAAACGCAATAGTATTGTCATAGACAATACCCATATCGAAATTACCCCGGGTATGTCCATTGTTGCCGAAATCAAAACTGATCAGCGGCGCGTTATCGATTATCTCCTGAGTCCTATCAGAGAGTATCAATCTGAAGCATTGAGGGAGAAATAATCGTGAACGTATTACCATCTTCTACCATTGATTCCAGTCGCTACATTCATAATCAGGCACTGGATTGCATCGTCTATGTGGGGAAACAATTTCATAAATCAGCCTCTGTCGATCAACTTCAACACAGCCTGGGTTTTGATTCTTTATATCTGAGTGATTTACAACTGCGTGAAGCAGCCAACGCTATCGGGCTGCACAGTAAAATGGCGTGCTTAACTGCCAATACAGCACCGACACTGCCCTTACCGGCATTGATCGAACTGGAACAACAGTGGTGGGTACTTATCGAAGTCGACAATAACAATATTACCGTTCTCGATCCTACGACTAAACAAACGCGGTCACTCGCTTTACCGACTGATGATAAAGAAAGTGCCTATAAAATTCTTTTAATCGCAGATCAGCAATTAACTAAGAAGCATGTCAAATTCGGCTTGAACTGGTTTTATCCCTCAATTTTCCGGCAAAAAAGTCAGATAAGAGATCTGTTTTTGTTTGCCATCGTTCTTCAGCTATTTGCGCTGGTCAGCCCAATACTGTTTGAAAACATTATCGACAAAGTTTTAGTAGGTCGAAGTTTATCCAGCCTGCATGTATTAGGCATAGCTATGCTCGCTATCGCCCTTGCAGAGCCTTTGTATAGCTTTATGCGCAATACTGTATTTGGGCACATGGCAAGCCAGATAAATTCTGAGCTTTCCGGGCGACTGTATCGTCATCTGACAGGATTGCCGCTGCAATATTTTAAACAACGGCAAACAGGGCAGATCATTGCCAGAGTCAGAGAGATGTCTCAAATCCGCCAGTTTCTGACAGGTTCTACCCTGATGCTGCTATTGGATTTAATCTTCGTCATCATGTTCATTGGCATCATGTTTTACTATGCCTGGATACTAACCTGGATTGTTATTGGGTCGCTTTTCGTTTATTTCGTATTCTGGATTATCGCAGGGCCGATTATTCGCCGCAAAGTAGAAGCAGAATATGAAACTGATGCGAATGCAACAAGCTTTCTGACCGAAGCCGTCACAGGGATTGAAACCATCAAAACCACCGCGACTGAAAACCGTTTCTTACATCAGTGGCAACGTATTCTCAGCCAGCAGCTGACTAAAAGCTTCTCGGCACAGAAAAGCGGTTTAATCGCAGGACAGGGAATCGATTTTGTCCAGAAATTTACCGCAGCGATCCTCCTATGGTGGGGAGTGACAGAGGTCTTACGCGGTGAACTGACTCCGGGGCAACTTATCGCCTTCAATATGCTGGCCGGACACGTCACGCAGCCTATCCTCCGGCTCGCACAAGTTTGGCAGGATTTTCAGCATACGTTAATCGCCTTGAAACGCGTGGGGGATATTCTTGATGAGCCAATGGAGAACAATAAACAGGGATTGGCTTCTGTACCTGAGCTGGAAGGCCAGATTGAATTCAAAAATATTCGCTTCCGCTACCATGACGACACGCCGGAAATTCTGGCAAACCTGTCGTTATCAATAAAATCGGGTCAATTTATTGGCATAACCGGACCATCGGGTTCAGGTAAAAGTACGCTCACCCGTTTGCTACAAAGGCTATATGTACCTCAACATGGGCAAGTTCTGATTGATGGCATGGATCTAGCCATTGCCGATCCCGTCTCCTTACGCCGCAATATGAGTGTTGTACTCCAGGAAAGTATCCTGTTTTCCGGCAGCATCACCGATAACATTCGGCTGTGTAAACCCAATGCAACAGATGAAGAAGTCTATCGCGCTGCTGAGTTATCCGGTGCCATTGAATTTATTCAATCCTTCCCCCACGGTTTTGCACATCCGGTTGGGGAAAAAGGGGCAAATCTCTCAGGCGGTCAAAGGCAGAGAATCGCATTAGCAAGAGCGCTCTTGGTCAACCCAACGATTCTGATCCTTGATGAAGCTACCTCAGCATTGGACTATGAATCCGAAGCGGCAATCATGGCAAATATGGATGAAATATGCCGTAACAGAACAGTTATCAGCATTGCTCACAGGCTCAATACAATTCGCCACGCGGATAAAATCTGTATGTTAGATCAGGGGCAAATTGTCGAATTTGGCTCACATGACCAATTGCTCCAGCAAGGCGGCTTATACGCTCACTTGTGGTATCAACAAGTTGGCGAAAACTAAATGTCCCCGCTTAACTCTATAACAAGAATTGAATAAATTTTGACTTAAATTGTATCTAACCTTACTTATTTGTTCAGAAAAATAACTAAATGTAATTAAATTATTTATAATTGTTATTGTAAGTTATTAATATGTTAGATAATAAAATATCTTTATACATCTTAATTTTTAAGTTGGAGAATTTTATGGACAGGAATCCAGTTTCTTTAAGCGCTTTAGCATTTTCAGGAGGACCTCTGACTTCTATTACCGGCCCAATAGAAATTTTAACCATTGCCGCTCATTTAGCCGGAGCGCCGGAGCCAGAAATCAATATTGTCACACAGGATAATCAGGATGCGATCGGACTGGGCGGTGTTCGGCTAAAACCCAATAAACTCATAGGAGAAATTAAACAAACGGATATTGTCCTGGTGGGCTCAGTTGGAGTCCCTTATTACGATTTCGATCTTTGTACCCAAGAAACCTTAGATTGGCTCCAGATGATGGGAGAAAGAAATATTCCTATCATCGCCATTTGTTCAGGTTCTTTTGTACTGGCTAAAGCTAATTTACTCAATAACCGCAAAGCCACCACACACTGGCTATTTACCAAATTATTCAAGGACATGTTTCCACAAGTACAGTTACATTCAGAAATAAAAGTCACCAGCGATAACAATATTTTTTGTACTTCCGGCACCTATGAATACCATGATGTGATGATGCATATTATTGAACAGATATATGGTCAAAATACCCGAGAAACTTGTAGCCAACTTATATTTGGTGACATAGAAGGCGTCCCCCCACATACTCTGGCAAGTTTTGTACCATACCGCCAACACTCAGATACATTAATCCACAAACTACAGGATTGGATGCATTCAGCCCCATCAGATATATTATCGGTCGGCGATCTGGCAAATAAAATTCATTTGTGTGAAAGGCAGATGAAGCGACGCTTTAAAACAGCGACCGGCCAGACACCCATTCAATATATCCAGCAAATCCGGTTATCCCTGGCAAAATACTGCTTAGAAAAATCGAATAAGACCATAGAAGAAATCAGCCATGAAGTTGGCTATGAAGATACCCGCTATTTCAGAGAGTTATTTAAGAAATCAAATGGGTTAACACCAATCGAGTACCGCAGAAAATACCAGTACCGCTAAAGTCGGAACGCAATGGACATCCTTTACGAATAAACAGTGACACGGCTTTTTATCTTTGTCAGACAGTAGCGATACACGGGAAGCTGGGGTATCATGGCGTGCTATATTTTATGGTATACGCCCTTTAGTAGTTGAATTTATGGCAAAAGAACAAATGGATCGCACCACTCTGGATTTGTTCGCAAATGAACGCAGACCGGGGCGCCCAAAAACCAACCCACTTTCCAGGGATGAACAGCTCAGAGTCAATAAACGTAACCAGCTTCGCCGTGATAAGGTGCGTGGTCTGCGTCGTGTGGAATTGAAAATAAATGCTGACGCAGTCGATGCGCTGAACTTTCTTGCACAACAACGCAATATCAGCCGCAGTGAACTCATTGAGCAAATTTTGCTGGCCCAGTTAGCAGAAAGCGACATCACTGATTGATAGCATTGAAAGTACCAAATCACACAAATTTGACAGAATTGTCCTTGCTGTTTGGTCAGAATAGGATTTTGTTTTTTTATTAATACAATCAGAATTTTTCTGCTGATTTTGACATTTTATACGTATATCTCAAACAGAAATATACAAATAAAACAAGAGGTTATATCATTTTATGGCAATTATAGGTATATTCTTTGGCAGCGATACCGGCAACACAGAAAATATTGCCAAAAAAATCCAGAAAATTCTGGGTTCCGACATTGCAGAAGTCCATGATATTGCCAAGAGCAGTAAAGAAGATATCGAACAGTTCGATATTCTGCTGCTCGGCATCCCTACCTGGTACTACGGAGAAGCTCAGTGTGACTGGGATGATTTCTTTCCTACTTTGGAAGAGATCGATTTTGACGGGAAGCTGGTTGCCCTTTTCGGTTGCGGCGATCAGGAAGATTACGCGGAATATTTCTGTGATGCGATGGGCACTATCCGTGACATTATTGAACCTCATGGAGCAATTATTGTTGGTCACTGGCCAACAGCAGGTTATCACTTTGAAGAATCGAAAGGTCTGGCTGATGATGACCATTTCATCGGGCTGGCTATTGATGAAGATCGCCAACCAGAATTAACCGAAGAACGGGTTAATTCCTGGACTAAACAGATCTACGAAGAGATGAGTCTATCGGAAATTATTGCCGGATAGGAATTTACCTCAATAGACGTATATTGGTGCAGGCCATTTCTTATCAATAGTGAATACGCGGTAGGTGAGTAGCCATTTGCTTTGCTCACCCTGTGGGATCGCGTTCAAAAGCTATCGCTTTTGTCAACACACTGCTCATATCCGCTCTTTTATTATGAAGAATGGCAAAAAAATAACCTAGACCTTATAAATAGTAAGGTTATTCCTGCGTTTTACAAATGATTATTCTGGCAAAATGTGTAATGATAGTTAAGGTTAACGTGGTTTTCATTTTCACTAGCCATGCCTATAATCATAATCTGATAACTAACTGGTACTTTTTGAAGTATCGCTAAGTTCACTTTACTGAGTTACAGGACTGAATCCGCATGACCGACAACAATAAGGCATTAAAAGATGCTGGACTTAAAGTTACACTTCCTCGATTAAAAATACTGGAAGTGTTACAGGATCCTGAATACCACCACGTCAGTGCGGAAGATCTCTACAAGAAACTGATTGATAACGGTGAAGAGATTGGCCTCGCTACTGTCTACCGCGTGTTGAATCAGTTTGATGACGCCGGCATTGTCACCCGTCATAATTTTGAAGGTGGCAAATCGGTTTTTGAACTCACTCAACAGCACCACCACGACCATTTAATCTGTCTGGACTGCGGTAAAGTCATTGAATTCAGTGACAAACAGATCGAAAAACGCCAGAAGAATATCGCTGAACGTTATGGGATTAAACTCTCAAACCACAGTCTTTATTTATATGGTCATTGCTCCGCAGGTAATTGCCGCGAAGACAGTAGTGCACATGACGAGAAGTAATTCATTCCTGAGCCGATAATTTTTTATCTATAGAAAGGAACCCATCAGGGTTCCTTTCTCCATAACGGTGCCCGTGATGCTACTTCGCATCCGCAGAACTGTGCTCTATCGTCTCCTTTCGTCGCATGTAGATCTTTTTACCCCACGGTACTAATCAGTTTTCTCTGACCTGCTCTTTACTGGCTTCCCAGATATGGCGGGTTATCGCTTTTCCGCCTTTAGCGTAAGTGCAGGCACTACGTTGCGGATATATTGGCAGGTAGCCGCCGGGGCTTGATAATACCGGTATCCCTGACGGTCGGTTGGGGTATAAATCAGTTTTTCACCCTGCGAGCATACATTGCCTGCTCGACAATGTGGTCAAAAATCTGCTGAAAGACATCGGTATGATTAAAACGGCGGCTCCTGATTAACATGGCGGCAAACTCCGCTTGGTAAACGGAACTTAATTAACCTCAGTTCCACTTAAGAACAGAGATTTCAGAAGCACGTAGATCCAGACTCAATCTTATCTCTTGGAATGTAAATGTGCCGCTTCTATGCGTTTCGTGCATTGACTCACGCATTTTTATGCCGATAACGTATCAACAGTAAGTTCGTCGGACATGTGTTCAAGCTCACTCTGGCTCAGTCCGGTAATTTTCATCACCGTTTCACGGTCGATACTCATACTTCGGTGACTGTTCTGACAGTCACCGTAAGATCCTCTTTTAACATGAATCGTTGAATGCTGATGAAGAACTCTCAGTACGAGTTAGTGGCGTATTTGCTCAAGTTCGTTCCGGCTCAACCCGGTAGTTTTCATTATCGTTTCACGGTCGATACCCATGTCGATCATCGCACACGCAATTTTCAGAATCCCCCGTTTTTCGCCTTTATGCAATCCTTCCTGGAGTCCTTCCTGACGTCCTTCCTGACGTCCTTCCTGACGTCCTTCCTGACGTCCTTCCTGACGCCCTTCCTGACGCCCTTCCTGACGCCCTTCCTGACGCCCTTCCTGACGCCCTTCCTGACGTCCTTCCTGACGCCCTTCCTGACGCCCTTCAATAAATCCTTTCTGGTGCCCTTTCTGCTCCAGTTTCTGCGCTATTGTCATCAGTACCTCCTCATACCTCGGGGACTGTTCTGCCAGCCGCCGGATAAAACCCTCTGGATCGGCGGTATCTCCCGCCTGTAATAAGTAGTTTAGCACGCTTTTTAGCTGATCATCCGTATAGTAATCATACGTCAACAGTATGACCAACTCTTGCAGTAACTCCGCCATATCTCGCTGCCGGATATGCTTTTGCACCATTTCCAGTAGCGCAACCCGTTTGTGCGTCAGGATATTATCATCAGGAATTACCGTCACATCTACCAGCGGGAATGCACCGGAATAGATTTCCTTCGCCAGGGCTGGATCATCGAAGCAGTCGAGCCAATTGGTACTCCACGGATACGGCTGTATTTTCCCGTGATAGAACAACACCGGAATGACCAGCGGCAATTTTTCATGTCCCTGTTCCAGATGCCGCTGCATTGCGGAAATACCGTATCGCATCAGCCGGAATGCCATCATCTTGTCCGGGGAACTTTGGTGTTCGATCACGCAATATACGTATCCGTCACCCTGCGCTGTTTTTAGCGAATACAGGATATCAGAATAATGCGCGCGCAGATTATCCTCAATAAACGACCCTGATTCCAACCGCAATGTATCCAGATCACAAACTGCCCGTAATGTCGCAGGCAAATGAATCTCCAAAAAGTCTCTGGCGGTATCAATATGACTTAAAAACTGTTTAAAAATAGCGTCATGTGGCGTTGGTGTTTTTTTTCTCTTCATCAGTGAATGGTAGCATACTTTCTTTTATATTGAATGAATATTAAGCAAAAAACCGAGCTGCTGAAATGTCTTGAATTTTCTTTGACAAAAATTTTGATCGTATCTCAGATACTTTAATTTCCTTAATTAAGCGAAGTTCAGGTTAATTAAAACAAAGTGCCGGATAAAAAACCAGCACTTTGTCAGTAATCTGGGAACCCATCAGGGTTCCTTTCTTAATAAGACAAAATCATGCCTTTACATTATCGATCCGGCTGTAACGTTGACCATCCGGGCTAACAGAGCGGATAAACACATTTCCTTTTACCTTCGGACGCTTGTGATTGTCATAAATCTTCCAGCTATTACCGCCATCAGTTGAGTACTGAATAATCAGCCCCGGCAAAGCAATATTAGCCTTCAGAACACCGCGTTTTACCTTAGCTCCAGGTACCGGTAAACGGTAAGCAATCCCTGCCCTATCCAGTTTGACAAGTTCACGTTGCCCTATCAGGTTAGCGAACCGTGTCCAATCACGATGAAGTGCATCAATATCAACGTTATGCATTTCCCCTCCTTTATACTCCTGGCCTGGAACATAATCCTGTTCCCAACCCGCCCGGTGCCATGCCCGTTCTGCCAGCGGTAATAAGCGAGGATAAATCATATATTCCATCTGCTCATCAGTACGGACGGTTTCACTCCATGCTTGCCCTGACAGCCCATAAGCGCCCGGCCACGGTTTATCACTTTTCGCACGGAATGCATTGCCATCACGGTCAACGGATGTTTCAGCGTTTTGCGGCATATTATTTGGTGCAAAACTAAAGATCTTGGCTTCGTCATTAAAACGAGTTGCCCAATAATATCCACGTTCCTGAGGATGAACTTCATATGGCATATCCAAATAAACATAATCCGGATTGGATATAACCACTTCATAGCCCTTGTTCGCCCAATCATTGACTGAATCAAAGCCACCCCAGTAGAGAGTATCCCAGAAATTCACACCAACGCGTTTGGTCGCAAAATCTTTAGCGCTGTCAGCATGTTTCAGTCCATCCTGCCACGCCTGCATCTTCTCAATACCATTAGCATTCACAATTTTGCTCACTTCAATTGCGAAGTAACTGGCAAGATGCTCAATATCTTTCACCACGCCCTGCTCTACCAACTTCTGGCAAGCCTGAGACTTAGCCCACGGCTTATCTTCTATACTTTTATCAATAATGCCTTTACCCGGTACTATAGGGCCATTCTTATCCTGGAACCCTTCTCCCAAACGAATATTCTTCGCTTCATCACCACCAAAATGCCAGGTCTCCAATGGCAAGCCAGCCTCTTTATGCATAGCGGCAATTTCACCAATGACTTTCTCAACAAATCGTTTTGAAGAATCCATACACGGGTTCAAATAACTGCGACGATCATAGAACTGAACAGAGGTTGCTCTGGTGGTATCAGTTGGATCCAACAAGCGATATAAATTCGCGCCTTTCACATTACCCTGCCCCATCAACTTCTTATAACGAGCTTCCATAGAAACCACTGCGGCACGAGCATGAGCCGGCATATCAATTTCAGGAATAACGTCAATATAGCGGGCTTTGGCATATTTCAGAATGTCGATGTAGTCCTGACGGCTGAAGAATCCACTGCCCATATTGTTGTTATCAGGGCCAGATCCCAATTGCGGCAACAAACATTTGGTTTCACTCAAATCATGGCAACGCTGGCTACCAACCTCCGTTAGTTCGGGTAATCCAGGAATTTCCAAACGCCAACCTTCATCATCGCTCAGGTGGAAATGGAATTTATTCAGCTTGTAACTTGCCATTTGGTCAAGCAAGCGCAGGACTGCCTGTTTACTGTGGAAATTACGCCCTACATCCAAGATAGTTCCACGATACTCAAAACGTGGAGCATCTTTTACCGCCAGAGTCGCAATCTTTCCGCTGCCATCGACAGGAATCAATGACAGTAGAGACTGAAGACCGTAAAACACACCAGATTGGTCAAAAGCAACAATTTGAGCACCATTCTGAGTAACATTCAGGCGGTAAGCCCCTTTAACCTGCCACTCACCAATAAAATCTGAAGAGACAATCTGAGTCGCAACCAGATAGCCACTATTCTCTAATTTAATGCCTTGATCGGTAAAACGTTTTCTGACAAGAATAACCGCCTCGTCATTCAAACCGCCAAATTCCAGTCTTACACCCCCAGATAAATCAGCATCCCCTGAATAAATCTGAACTTCTTTTGGTGTCGGGATTATTTGCCCACGTAATTTTTCTGATTTGACTTTTTTAACCTGCAAATTCTTTGCATAACGATTTTCAGGCGTCATCAGAATGTTGTTATCCGCTGTTGTACGTTTCCATTGATCACCGGTGAAAGCAGATAAAAATTGGGTCAGATCTTCTGTATCCGTATTCACAAGGACTTTAGGTTTCGCATCGCCTGACGTTGCATACCAGCGCGGCAAAAAGTCAGTGCTGTAAATCTGCCAGTACTCTCCGGTAATAGGCAGTTTTATCTGCTGATTCGCTTTAATACCGATGAATTTCTCAGTTGGTTCCAGTTTATGTAAATCACCCGTGATACGCGTGATTTTGAACTGCTCATTATCGACACTCAGAACCTGGCGGATACTGTGGAAATAAATCGCCCAGTCAGATGAATCAATGGCCTGATTACCATTGGTTAAAGTAATATCGACCCGATTACAAGTAGCCCAATCCGCCCCCAATACCGCACAATTAACACCATGATCTCCGGCCTGATTATCAACAACCTTATAATTAACTTTCAATTGACTCAGTGAATCAACCAATTGCTGCGCTGTATTATTGGCAAAGGCAGAACCCATCAGACCAACAGTTGCCGTTAGCGCCGCCAGTGTGCGCAATTTAAATTTCTTCATTGTCGCCTCTTTCAAACACAAATGTTATGTAAGGTAAGCCACTGCCCAGAAATATAAAAACAGCGGCAACGAGCCATTAGAAGACAATAAATGGCATGATGATGTTGAATTTAATCTCTTTCTCATCCTGGAAAAATTCCAGGCAGATCCTTAAAAACGTACACTCTGGTCATAGATTGGATTAGTGCTGATTTTTGTACTATGTGTAATCATAAAATTAATTACTTTTTAATTAAAATAAATCACGACCAAAAATGTAAATCTATCCGTAAAATAAAAATTTCAATTGAAAAAGAAAATTAAAATCACCTAATCAACATATATACAGACTATTTTTCACCTCACAAATTATCAATGGTAAAAAAGGGATTTTTTACAAAACATGACAAAGGACACATTACAAGAAAAATACAGTAATAGTTATACAGTACATTGATATTAAAATAAAAAATAATAAAACCATAAAAACTTAACAATATAAGATACGCATTAAAAAATAGATTTATTAATATAAATGTTTTTCAACTAAAATAGATGCAAAATTATTTATCAATGATAGTATTTGCAAGACTATCCTGATAATCATAATTATTGCCGGCTATTCTTGTGAATGAACGGTGAGCCCAAGCAGCACGCAAAACCTGAGCGTACACGTAGTATGTGAGGAACCTATATAGGAAAAGTATTATAAAATATAACAAATTAAGCCAATAACTATGTGATCGGGGTGAGCGAGTGCAGCCAACAAAGAGGCAACTTGAAAGATAACGGGTATAGTTCATAAACAAAATCACCGGGATATTGCCAATAGGCTTTCTACCCCGGTTGGATAATTATCTGTTTTTAAATACAATCGACAAAACCCATATCACATTTATCTAAACATTAATCATACCGCCATCAACAGTAATATCAGTTCCCAACAAAAATCTCGATTCATCTGAAGCAAGGAAAACAGCCGCATCGGCAACATCGGCCGGGGTTCCCAGATGCCCAACCGGGATCATGGTTCTGGCCTCCTGATAGACACGTTGAGTATTGTCTAAACCTAGTTTGTCAAATGCCGGTGTCATTATTGGACCTGGACTAATACTATTAACCCGAATCTGACGATCTAAAAATTCCGCCGCCAAAGCACGCCCCAAAGCCAATAAAGCGCCTTTACTCGCAGAATAAACCGCACTTGTACCACTTTTACCAATATGACCGCTGACCGAACCGCATAAAATGACGGAAGATGGATTGGCAAGAAGAGGAAGCATAGATTGCAAGAGGAAAAATGGCCCCTTCAAATTAATAGAGATAAGACGGTCAAAACTTTCCTCACTTTCTTCTTCTAATTTATGACTCGTCACAATTCCAGCATTAAGAAAAAGAGCGTCAATTCGTGGCCAACGCGCTTTAATTGTATCCCTTAAGATGGTTTGTGCTGCAAAAGATCCTGCGTCACTGGGTATAACCCAAACATCCTTGCCAAAGAATCTCTGCGCAAAATTTAATGTCTCCGGGTTGTTTCCAGTAATTGCAACATGAGCCCCTTCAGCATGAAATTTTTTTGCCGTTTCAAAACCAATACCGGTAGTTCCTCCGGTAATTAATGTATATTTCCCCGATAATCTAAACATAATAGTGCCATTCCTCTTAAAAAATAGCCTTAATTGATGTATATCCTGCTAAATTCAAAGTTCCTCACGAACTGCCAGCCCCAGGTTTTGCAACATCGGTGCATTCTCACATGCAATATAGAATGCTTCATCAGTGGTACTGCTATTTGTATGTTGATGCCATGCCCATACAGGCACATATATTGCATCACCTGCTTTCCATGAAACATGTTGTTCACCAATGAGTGAATACCCCTCACCATTGACGATATATATTATGGTTTCATAACTATGCCTGTGTTTACGCGTGGATTGCCCAGGTTGTAATCCCCCCAGAGTCATACTGAGAACTTTACTGGGTAAATTAACCATAGCGACCTTATGGCACCTTTCATTTGAGAAATTCACATCTTGACTTATTTCAGAATTCAATACGTTTTCATGAATTAATTGAGTCGGCTTATCTTCAATTAACTCTCCTGGAACTCTACCGAAATCGCCAGATGAAAAGAAAGTTTTTTTCATTATAATCACCTCTAATATCACGCCTTATTTTATAATTTGCATTCTTTAACTGTTTTAAAATGGCATTCAAGATATTTTATCTTAAAAGTATTTTAATCATCGTTTCTGCCAAAAGTTTTTCATGTTCTTTATTATCCTGACAATACCATGCTATATGCCCATCCGGTCTGACAAGAATACAAGAGGTTTCATCGAAATGACAGCGACCATAAAAGTCACCATAAATATCGTCAACATCCTCACCAGGACCAATAATATAAGCATTGATTTTACAAACATGTTCTTCGTTATACTTTTCTACTGCGGTGATCCATTTTTTTCCACTTATCCCGGTAAATAATGAATATTGTCCATGACCAACCAAATTAATTGAAGATATAATTTTTCCTTTTTGGCTTAACCAAACATGTGGAATTCGAGCACCAGGTATAAATGTCGAGTGATACATGAAATGCAGATCGTCACTTTTTTTCCCTTCGTCAGCAATATCTCCTCGCAAAATAGCTACCGATTCATAAAATTGGTTTAATTCAACTCCATGACCATTAAGCTCATAATTCTTTAATCTGAGTGCCTTATAAAATCGATCTCTTCTCGCTATACCAATATCATCATCAAAGGAAAGAAATTCTGCGGTAGATATTGCCGGCTTATCCAGACCTAATGAAAGACTCAGTTCTTGACTTTCACTTATGCTCTTTATTGCCCTGGCAACGACGGCTTTACCTATCGGAACTCGCTCTTGACTATAAGTTTCTAACAAAGCAGGCCCTGCATATTGTTTAAGAACATAGGCAAGTTTCCAACATAAATTATAAGAATCTTGAATAGATGTATTTGATCCCAGACCATTATTGGGCGGATGACGATGAACCGCATCGCCAACACAAAATATTCGCTGATTAGAATACGCTTCAGCATACATATTATTTACTGTCCAGGTCGATATTGATTTAATATTGATATCCACATCATAATTACCGATGAGCTTCTTAAGAATATTGACCGCATCGTTCTCTGTAATAACCGGTGGAGGTTGAGCTATATCGTAATTCCACACCCCCAACCACTCTTTCCACGGGCGTACCATTCTTAATGCCCCAACACCAATTCCGCCAGAAATAGCCTCGTTATTAAAAATGAGAAATAATGCGCCAGGCCGATGAGAAACTAAAGCAGATAAATCAGCGTCAAAGAAAATATTGATACAACCCGCAAGATCTAACTCTCCTCTCATAGGCAATTTTGCGTCAGAACAAACTTTGCTTTTGGCACCGTCAGCCCCGATGAGATATTTAGCACGAATTTGATATTCGCGTTTTTCTAAACGATCAAAAACAGTCACTGTCACACCATGCTTATCTTGTATCGCTTTTATGTATTCTGACGAAAATTTTACGTGTGCTCCGTTTTTAACCGCACGACCAATCAATATTGGCTCAAGATAAGTTTGTGGTATATCACAGATACTAAACGGGCTAGCTATTGTATAATCACTTAAACGTTCTGGGTGCGCTCCCCATGACTTTATTCTGGCAATTTCTTTCCCTGCCAACGTATCGCAAAATATACTATTACCCATCACATCATTTAATACAGAACTCGCCATTAACTCATCACCAACACCAAACTCCGATAATATTTCTATTGTTCGCTGATTGGTTATATGCGCGCGAGGTGTATTCGCCAGCCATCGATGTTTCGTGATGACCAGTGTATTAATTCCGTAGGTACTCAGAAACAGGGCCGCTGCTGAGCCAGAAGGGCCGCTACCTACGATAAGAACATCCGTCTCAATCATAATATTGTGTTCCGTCTTTAATTAGCATTAGTTACCCTATTTCTGGGAAATCTTCGCTTACTGACCCATAATTCTATCCAGTATCGAACCTGCGTTGTCAGGCACCTTATCGCCTTTCCAGGCAATATATTGATCAGGTCGTACTAAAAGGAGCCTTGCCTGATATAATTGCCAGGCGTCGTAACCAGGAAGATCAATAACCTTTATCGGAATTTTACGTTGATATGCCTGATCTAATAGTTCGGATACATCTGGAAGATGCTCTCCTACTCGAAGCAAACTAAATCCAGTGCCTAAAATATCAAACAGGGATATTCTTGCTCCTGGAACAGGCGTTATCCACAAGTGCGGCAATCGTCCTCCCGGCACATTACTCGGTTGATAATTCAGAAAGTCATCATCCGGTATTGGAGCACTGTTAATGATATGAGAAGAATTGTCGTATCGGGCACCCAATTCAACACCGATCGAACTAAATTGACTGCGAAATACCTTAAGCTCGTCACCTAATTTTTGGCGAGCCAAATCACCAGCAGAGTCTGCATCTTCCAGATTTTCAGGTATAGATAACGCAGATACTCGTTGAGTCAAAAAACGGGCGGCAGATGTATTTCTAACTGCAACTGGACGACGCTCGCTTTCATAAGAATCCATTAACTTATCGCCAGCCCAGCCATTTATAGATGCGGCAATTTTCCAGGCTAAATTACTCGTATCGTCGATTCCTGTATTCATTCCGAAACCACCGGTAGGAGCAAATAAATGCGCTGAGTCACCTGCCAAATATATCCGACCGTCAGAAAACCGTTCTGCGACAAGAGCAACTCCACCTTTCCATAGCGAGTTACCAAGGACTGATACCTCCATATCTGTACCTATCCCTGCCTGCGCTATGCGAATTAATTCTGCATCATCAATAGTCTGTCCAAGTTTACTCTGAGTCACAAATAAAAAATCATCTTTACCATCCAAACTGATAAATAACATTCTCAGCATAGGTGAGATAATATTGTACATCCAGGCCGCTTTATCTTGTAATAGTCCCCGGTAAATACCAGGAACACGGATATAACTGGAAATCATTCCGCCAGTCAGAAAACCTGTCTTCGCTTCAACCGTTCCTTCATATGCAATCCCCAGTTTGGAGCGAACAAAACTTTGTCCACCGTCACATCCGATCATATAGGTTGCATGCCAAACTTCATCAAAATGTTTTCCCTCAATATGCTCCGCATAAAGTTTTACTTCATCTTTATATTGGACAAAATCTCTAACACGCCAGCCATATCTTATTGTGATATTTGGACGACTGCTTGCATGTTGTAGCAAAAACTTTTCAACATAGGTTTGATTTACACGTAGTATCGGCTCTGGAACGGGGTCTGTCGCAGCAGCATTTTGGGTCCTGGACATTTTTTCCATTTCCGACGGCATATCGATACGTGCCAGTTCCCATGCATTAAGCTTGGTAAAATAGGCTATATCCAGAGGAAACTCTTTCGGCAATCCTAAATCCCGAATAGACTGAGATATACCCAAACGACGATAATGTTCCATAGTGCGGGCACTATGGGTATTGCCTTTAGGGTGTAACCGAGTCAATTCATCCAAATTAAAAATAACGGAACGAATACCATATAAATCCAGAAATAAAGCCAACATCAGGCCAACTGGTCCACCACCAACAATGGCAACTTGCGATACAGAAATATTTTCTGAAGTCAAAATATACTCTCCTTAATAATAACTTATAAAAATAAATATTTTAGATTAAAGATACCAGTTGGAAAATTTTGTATATCTGTGAATTTTCGCCCTTTCCTCTTTCTTCATATAAAACAAGATAGTTATAATCATATTCCATAAGTAATTCACTAAACGCCGCCTCATTTCCCTGGCTGCTAAACCCAATGAGTAGCTTTCCCTGTGGATTAATATATTTTTTTGCCTCCTTAAGGAAACGTTTATGTGTTATATACCCTGGATCATAAAGTGCGTGATAAATTTTCTCCTGAAAAGAGTAATTTTCAGGAACAAATAGAAAGTTAGAATTCCAAAAAATGACATCAAAACTTTCTCCCTCTTCTAATGTGTCAAATAAATCGCCATGTCTTACAGAAACGAAATTATTTACATTATGACGCATTACATTAAACAAGGTATTTTCCACTGCTTCCCCACTAATGTCAGAAGCAACAACCGGATAACATCCCTCCAATGCCGCTGTGACAGCGGTCACTCCTGCACCACAACCTAATTCCAAAAAAGAGGTATTTTGAGTATAGGGAATATTCTTAGTGAATATACCAGTGGACTGAAAATGAGTGGGTGGGAACACATTTTTATGAATGTTAAATAACCGTCCCATACATTCAAACTCAGAGACATCGGAAGATTCAGCAAGGATCAATTTTTGTTTTATAGCTTCGACAACAGGACCTTCATGAGAAACTTTGCTCACAATACTTCACCTTCTTTATAATAAATTCTAATTAGCCGATATGTAGTTAACGATTTTTAAAATTCCATTGGGGAGTTGTTTATTTCTTTCATATTCCTCAAGAGTTTTAGGGAGAATATCCTTTAATCTACGCTTCAAAACTTTACCTGTTGCGCCGGTGGGGATTTGATCGAAGCTATTAACAACGATAATCGCATATTCTCTAATATAGTATTTCCTTCCAATTTTTTCCAACATTAGCTGAATAACTTGTTCTACAATAATATTTACATCCGAAGTTAATTTCTCATTTAATAAAATTAATATGACTAATTTCGTTTCTCTATTCTTGGCATGAGATAAATCCAATCCAATAATTATTGCATCATAGATACTTTCGATCGTCTGTATCGCTTCTTCAAGTTGAAGTGTATACAAAGAACCACCAGGGGTATGAATAACATCAACCACCCGATCAATTTGATAAAAAACACCGTCTTTGCAATATCCGACATCTCCGGTCAGAAAATATCCATTGCGCCAGGCATCAGAGGTCTTTTGACTCTGTTTCCAGTAGCCAGAAGTGATCGTTGGTGAACATACCGCGAGTAATCCAACACTCCCTGCCGGCATTTCATCACCAGAATCCATATCAAGTATTTTGGCTGTCACTATATCCACAGGACGCCCAATAGCACGGGGAGGCGCAATATGATCAAGTGTAGAGACACTTCGCAACAAAGCCATGCCAAGCTCCGAACTGCCAAACGCATCGATATAACGTGCATCAGGAGAACTCATCAGCAAACGGCGAATGTGACTATGATGCGCGGCATCCCCCATGCTAAACCATCGCCGTATTGATGGAAATTCACCATACGATACCCCGCGTTCCAGCAAAGAAACGTAACTTTTGGGAAAAGCAACAACCGTTGTAGGAGAAAAATCCCTTATCGCTTGCCGTACAGATTCACCATCCTGGCTACTGAGTACATAAGTTGGGATGCCATGCAATACAGCCGTTTCAAGGTGGCTAATCGCAGCGGAGTGTGACTGCGGCAAAACGGTCAGCAAACGCTCATCGGGTGATTCGACAAAACGCCCAAGTCTTGCGCGTTTTCCCATAAAGAATTGACGATGTTCAAATTTTACCGCTTTAGGTATTCCTGTCGTACCAGAGGTATGGCTCAACATTAGCAATGTTGTATCCATCGGAATAGACGGCCACCAAGAAGGTAAATCGTATTTAATCCCGGTATTAAAATTTGCAACATTCAGAATTGCACATATATTTCCTGAATTCCGTAAATTCTTGATCAGTGAATTATGACTAAAAGAAAACTCATCTGTTACCAGTTTATTAAAACCATTCTCTTTGATGTAAGGGATACCAATATCCGGTGGTATCGCCGGATTAATTAAAGCGATTGTCGCACCAATACTTGTAACCGCGAGGTAATGCAAAAATGGCCCCATTCCATCTTCTATACAAACAGCGACAACATCTCCGGTTTCAATTCCATTAGCCAAGTACCAACCCGCAAGATCACGTCTAATGCTTGCCAAGGTATTTAAACTAAATTGTTGAATATTGCGTTCATCGGCAATGGTTATGGGTTTATCTGTAAAAATAAAATCCACCGCCGGGGTATTACTTAGCGCTAAACAGCGGTCAAGAAAATTACCACTGCCTAACATGTCATCATTACGCAAAATGTCTATATCACGCTCAGATAATAGTGTCGTTATATTCATTAAGATTTACCCTGGTATTACTTTGATATAGCTCATTTAGCATTGCCATGCGAAAACGCACCATCTCTTCACCAACAGCAATAACATCTGCCCTTCGGTGAGGATTTTCTTCAATCATTCGATCAATAATTTTCCTCATCACTATTGCATGATCTTCGTCCTCCTCAACATGGATTTTGAAAAAATATAATGCGTCATCAGAAGCCTTTATTGATCGCAATGCATCTAAGATGGGACCATAAACCAAAGGTACAATTGCCTCAGCACCTAAACACAACGCCGCCAGCCCTCTTAGGGAATCATCACTCCGGCAGTGGCGAAACATCGCGTCAATCAGTTGCTGAGTACTTTTAAGAATTGCGTCACTTTTAGGAACAGCATTGATAGCCGCCATCGCCTTTTTATATAACTCTGCATGAGATATCTTTGCAGCATCAGTTCCTGTTAGCTCTTCCAGCAAATTATGAGAAAGTGACACAAAATCTTTTTGATCCGCTAAACCTCCCATTAATGAACACAAATATCGGGTAAAATATTGTGAATAATAATGGTGCTGAATCATAAACTTTCTTAGTAAGCTTTGGTTGGCCTGCCCAGAACGACAAGCCACCAGAAATATATTCGAATTAAGTTCTTCCAATAACTCTTTAGAAAAAATATCTTCCCACAACGGTGATAAGAAATAACCGGTTTCTTGTTTAGGCTCGTTTTGAGTGTTGATAGCGAGTTCCATAATAAACCCTTTTAGTAACATTCAACTGATGAGATCTATGATATACAGGCTCTTATCAAGCCAAAGATATTAGCTCTGCGTTTATGCACTCATATAAATTTTTCAGCAGAGATTGTGGATTTAGATTTTGAAAAACATTTCTGCCAACACATAATCCGCTAGCCCCAGCTGAAATAGCAACTTTTGTATTATCGATCAATATGTTGTCAGCAGTTTTTTCTCCTCCAGCAAAGAAAATTTTAATATCAGAACCATGAAGGGATACAATTTCTATAATGGATGTTTCCGAGTCAGGAAATCCTATTTTTATTGCATCAGATCCAAGCTCAGTGACAATTCTGATTAAATGGTGAAGTCTTTCCATTTTTATTTCAGGTGATTCGAAAATAACTTTATCATATAACATTGTCAGTACCGGAAGCCCGGCTTCATGTGCTATATCAGTCACCATTCCTAATATCGATAAATTATGCTCAAAATTTTTTCCCGTAAAATTTATCTGTATAGAAACAGCGTCCGCGCCAAGCTGAAGAGCAGCCTCTATACTCGCCACCAATATTTTGGTGTCCGGCGATGCTGATATAATCGGCATACCATTAATATGGAGAATAACACCAATTGATGGGCGCAAAGCGCCACGTAAAATTAACTTCTCTAATACCCCTTTATGTGCCAAAATAGCGCTAACATAGTTATTATTAATCCACGGCTCAACTGCATATATATTCTGTAAACCAGGGATCGGCCCCATCGTTAATCCATGATCAATTGGCACGATCAAGCCTTTATTTGAATTGGGAAATAACAATCTACTTTCTCTTAATTTTCTTCCAATATATCCCATGATCGTCACCTATTTCTCGATGATTGATTCGTTAATTTTTATACCAACATGACGACCAGGCTCTGTGATATATCCGAGTACCTTATCTCCAAGTTTAAGTTCAGAGATATTCAAAGGTTTCGCCTCACTAGAGAAAATGCGCACATGCCAATCATCTTGCATCAAAACATTGACTCGTTTGTTCCCCGCAAACTCTGCTTCAATTAACCGAAGCGGTCTCTGCTCGATTTTTACACGACCAACAGTAATATGTCGTACTTCTCCCTTCGAATTAACCGCCATTACCGATGAGCCAGCTTTTAATTCACTCATATAATCTGTCCGGTTACCGAAGTTATATACATAGGAATGTATCGCTCCAGCGTTAATACGAAATGGCCTCAATTCCATATACGGCAGAAAAAATACTTCTGGACAGCACAATAGAGCGCCTTGTGAGGTACTGCCTACCAGCATGCCTTCATCCTCACTGAATAATGTGGATGCATCAATGCAAGCTCGATACCCCATACCTACAGGACGGCTTTCTGTAATTATTCCTACTTGTAGTTGCAGTGATTCTTTTCTGTTATATGATAAACGATCGATAAAGTCGCTCATAACATCATGTGTATTGGGTGAAAATATAACGCCTTCAGCGCCATATTCCATAACACCATAAGATACAATTGCATCATCGACATCGTTGGGATCTCTGATTTCTTTTAACAAAATAGTCCCGGTAGATTGTAACGATGCAATGACCAATTCGAGGGGAATATTGGTTGGGTCACGAAAAAGAATCCAGAGAAAGTTGAATTCTATGCCTTCATTGATTGTCTTAAGTAAACTTTCTTGATCATCAACATAGCTTTCATAGCAAGTAGCAATAGACTCTTCTTTAAGTTTTCTCAAAGTGAGAATATCATTAGAACAGATACATTTATTTGAATTTGTCTCTAAAGATTTGAATAGAGTGAAATGTTCGCTTTCCCGGAATTTAATCAGCTCTTCAGATGTTTTAACCCTCAGAATTATTTGCATTCTTTTGGGTATTGCATCAATGAAAGTTGAGAAATTATTTGGATATAAAATTATACCACTATAAAAAGAATTTATTACCCTGATGAAAATGCTGTCATCTGGCCTTTGTTCTGACAGCTTTTCTGTATCAAACCAAATCACCGGACCATTTAAAGCTTCACGTTTAGAACTTTTATTTTTACTTGGATTGTTTAATCTTACATATGTTCTCTTGGCAACTATTTCGGCTGTTTCAAAATTGTCGGATGGGATAGTAACTGCTTCCTTTTGCACGCTAATTATATTTTTGTTCATATTCATAATCCCCTAAAAAATAAAGAATAGTTTTTCAATTGGTAATTTTTATTAATTAATATCAAGTTATTATTATCATATCCTCTTTTTTTCCGCATCTATAAAATATCCAGCCTGTAATTTTTTATTTCATAGCTTCAAGAATCAGTATAGTGATATTTCACAGAATACATTGTTTATTATTTTTCTAAAATGAATAAATGTGTAAAAAAACCACATCCTGCTCATAAATACAATAGATAATGGTAACATTTCTCCTGATAATGAAATAAAATTCCACTAATTAACAGATAATCAATAGTTATGTAATTAATGTCAGCTCTTCGAGTTTCATTACCAATCCATTTTCCTGCTACTGAAGAACTGTGATCTATATTATTAATATAACTAGTGAATAGAAAAGCCATTACTTTGAATCTATTATTTTTATTTACTTTCGCTGTGGGATTTTACTTTCCCCAACAAAATAAACACTAAGATTGCGGTAATGGCTGCCGCGACTGCAAGCGCAATAAGTTGATATCGAAATGCTTCTTCATATACTTTATAAAGCAATGATTTATCTAATGAAGGGTGAATCGCAACAGCGTTATGTAAATCGCTCATTGCAAGCCGCGTAGATATTTCAGATAGAATATCGGTTGGAACACTACCCTGTGTATTTAAACCCGAAGCTATACGAGCAGAAAGAACCGCGCCTACCACCGCCAATGCAATACCGTCTCCCGCCAGGCGGACAGCATTGAAAATACCTGTCGCCATTCCTGCCCGCTCTTTAGGTACCACGCTCACAGCCAAACCATCCATCAACCCCCAAGGCAGACCAATCCCGATCCCAATAACTAACATTGGCCATAATCTTTCGGCTGTTGTATCACCAGAAATTCCATAACCTAACCAAAATAATCCAATAGCCGCGATGATAAGCCCCAGTCCTGAAAGTACACCGACATTAATCCAGCGAGCCAATTGACCAGCAATAAAGGGGACTATTAGCAAAGGTGCAGATAATGCAATCATCATCTGACCGGCTTCTAATGCGCTGTACCCTTCTACGCCAATAAAACGGGCCGGCAGTATGACAAGCAATACGACATAAGCATACGCCGGCGCAATTGCGAGAAGCTGTACCCCAACGAAGCGGGCGTTTGCGAATAAAGAAAGGTCTAACATGGGTTTTGAACGTTGCCGCTCAATAACAATAAATACGATGAAAACAATAACGGCACATATTAGTGTCGTCAGCACTATACTGTTTCCCCATCCTTTTTCAGGCGCCAGAATGATCCCATAAGTGAAAACAGCTAAAGACAAAGTAAATGTTATCGCTCCGGGCCAATCTAGCCCCTCAGCGTCGGGATCACGAGTTTCCCGGGCATAAATACTGACCAGTATACTTGCTGCCAATGCAACCAGAGAGGGCAGCCAAAAAACCCACGGCCACCCTAATGTGTCAATAAGCAGCCCCGCCAGAAAAGGTCCAAAAGCAGCGCCAGCCCCGAATGTTGTACCAATCAGGCTAAAAATACGTGTACGTTGATAACCTTCAAATTCCTGAGTCAATGCTGCCATTGAACCCGCAAAGGCAGCAGCAGCCCCTAATCCTTGTATAAGCCGTAAAATATCAACCCAAAAAACGGACGGCATATAAGGTATTGCCGCAGTAACAACAGCAAAGAGCAATAAACCTAATAACCAGAGTTTCTTACGTCCGTGAATATCGGCCAGGCTACCCGCCGCCATTGTTGCACTACCGTAGGTAAGAATGTAGGCGTTAATCACCCAACTGAGTTCTATAGCACTGCCCCCAAGCGCTTGATTGATCGATGGCACAACAACGGCGGGTCCCGCGATACTCAAAGGAATAACAGCGGCTGTAAGGCAAGCAGTCAAGACGAGTGGAATTTTATTTACACTCGCTCCCGTATTTATTTTAGTTTTCATGATCCAGCCTTGAGTAATGTGTGACTTGCCGCGATATGGCAGACAGAGCAAGATGTATTTTATTTCATACTACAGAGTCGCTAATAGTAGATAAATAGACCTACAATCACTTCTGAAGTGGCTTTTCTGTCACCAATCGTGATCTAAAAAAACCAGGAGGCCTAGATGAACAATTTG
Organism: Photorhabdus sp. RM322S; assembly: GCF_042879395.1. Lineage (NCBI taxonomy): Bacteria > Pseudomonadati > Pseudomonadota > Gammaproteobacteria > Enterobacterales > Morganellaceae > Photorhabdus > Photorhabdus sp. RM322S. The sequence continues at coordinate 57,641 of NZ_JBHFKW010000013.1, read as the reverse complement.
AGTGGATTCATGATCTTCATTCATGTCGCCGAAGCTCGCAGCTTTGCAGACGCAGCCCGGCAACTCGGACTATCTCCTTCGTCCGTCAGCAAAAGCATATCCCGATTAGAAGAGAAATTAGGTGTACGTCTGCTCCAGCGTAGCACCCGTAGCGTCAGTTTAACTGCTGAAGGCTCACTATTCCTTGAACGCTGCAAACGTATCCTTGATGAAATCTCCACGGCGGAAAATGAATTGTTGAGTTCCATCTCTGCCCCTCAAGGTCGCCTTCGGGTGAGCTTGCCATTAATCAGTAATCTGATGCTGCCCGTATTATCCGCTTTTGCGACTCGTTATCCACAGATAGAACTGGAGCTGGACTTTAGTGATCGATTAGTTGATGTCATTAATGAAGGTTTCGACGCGGTGGTTCGTACAGGAGAGCTTAATGATTCACGATTGATGAACAAACGTATAGGATCCAGCCGTTTCGTTTATGTTGGCGCTCCCAACTATTTTGCCCAACACGGTAAACCATCACAACCCGAAGAGTTATTACATCACGCCTGCCTGATGCACCGTTTTCCAACTACAGGTCTTTTAGAGAAGTGGCCGCTGCGCGCGGGAAAATCCGCAGTAGATATACATCTTCAGGCAAAGATGACCAGCAATCATGTCGAAACGCTGCTTCACATGGCGATCCAAGGTCACGGTATCGCCTGTTTACCTGATTTTACCGTTAAGCAAGCATTGGCTAGCGGTACATTATTAACAGTTTTAGACAAATGGGCGGGTACTTCGAGTACTTTCCGTATCCTATGGCCCTCTAACCGCTGGGTACTACCCAAAGTCAGAGCTTTTGTCGATTTCATGGCAGATAATTTATTTCCACAAGAGAAATAGCAATAGAAATAACAATATTTAGCAAAAAAACTGCACCTCAACTGTTGGCCTCATATCCAACTCGTTGGGTACAGTTCATTATCTCAATTAATCCTGAGAAATTTTTGTCCAGGTATCACGCAGACCAACAGTACGGTTAAATACCAGACTTTCTGCACTGGAATAACAACTATCAGCACAGAAATAACCTTCACGCTCAAACTGATACGTTTTTTCTGACTTGGCATTCGCTAAACTTGGCTCAACAAAGCCCTGATGGACCACCAGTGATTCTGGGTTAATTGTCGCCAGAAAATCATCCTCTGCACCGGGATTTGGTACGCTGAATAGACGATCATACAGACGGAATTCAGCAGGAACAGCATGGGACGCACTGATCCAATGAATAACACCTTTCACTTTACGTCCATCTGCCGGATCTTTATTCAGCGTCTGCTCATCATAGCGGCAATAGATTGTCGTGATATTGCCGTCAGCATCTTTTTCAACACGCTCTGCTTTGATGATATAAGCGTTACGCAAACGAACTTCTTTACCCAAAACTAAGCGTTTATATTGACGGTTAGCTTCTTCACGGAAATCTGCCCGGTCAATATAGATCTCACGGTTGAATGGCACTTCACGGCTGCCCATCTCCGGTTTATTCGGATGATTAGGCATACTCAGCATCTGCTCCCCTTCCGGCCTGTTTTCGATCACCAGCCTGACCGGATCGAGAACAGCCATTGCGCGAGGGGCATTTTCGTTCAGATCATCACGGATACAGGACTCCAATGCGGCCATTTCCACATTATTGTCCTGCTTAGTCACACCAATACGACGGCAGAATTCACGAATGGAAGCGGCAGTATAACCACGACGACGCAAACCTGAGATAGTCGGCATCCGTGGATCATCCCAACCTGCAACAATCTTGTCGGTCACCAATAGGTTCAGCTTACGCTTGGACATCACCGTGTATTCAAGATTCAGACGCGAGAATTCATACTGACGCGGATGACAATCAATGGTGATATTATCCAGCACCCAGTCGTACAAACGACGATTATCCTGGAATTCCAATGTACACAGCGAATGTGTAATACCTTCCAGCGCATCAGAAATACAGTGAGTAAAATCGTACATCGGGTAGATGCACCATTTGTTACCAGACTGATGATGTTCTGCAAATTTAATACGGTACAAAACCGGATCGCGCATCACAATAAAAGGTGATGCCATATCGATCTTGGCTCGCAGGCAAGCTTTACCTTCGCCAAATTCGCCGGCACGCATTTTTTCAAACAGTGCCAGGTTTTCACCAATACTACGGTCACGATACGGGCTGTTTTTACCCGGCTCTTTCAATGTGCCGCGATATTCACGGATCTCTTCCGGGCTCAATTCATCAACATAAGCCAGGCCTTTATTGATCAATTCAATAGCATACTGATACAACGTATCAAAATAATTGGAAGAGTAGCGAATATCACCACTCCACTCAAAACCTAACCACTGAACGTCATTTTTAATAGAATCAACGTACTCAACATCTTCCTTAACCGGATTAGTATCGTCAAAACGCAGATTGCACTGGCCCTGATAATCCTCTGCAATCCCAAAGTTCAAGCAGATAGATTTTGCATGACCAATATGCAGATAACCATTGGGTTCAGGTGGGAAGCGGGTATGTACGGATGTATGTTTACCAACTGCCAAATCTTCATCAATTATTTGACGAATAAAGTTTGTCGGGCGGGCATCTGCCTCACTCATTGTTTTATACCTCAATAATGCCAAAAGCGCGTCACATAACCGCCTATAATCCAACAAGCAGTGCCGAGAAACAACCGTTTGTTACTGCCAAATGGCGATTCAGAGCAAAGTTAAAGCGAAAAACGGGAAAAGTGGCACTCTTCCCGTTTTTCATTTTATTGAAAACTTTTTATCAACTTTTACGGACTTGTCTGTTGTTTATCTCAGCACATCAAATAATTTTGTCTGTCCTGCTTTTACCTGACCTTTTGCCAAGATATTGATACCGATATAATCATCAATATTGCTGACGATAACCGGACTAATCATAGATTTAGCATTAGCATTCAGATAATCAAGATCCAGATTCAATACAGGTTCTCCAACTTTCACCATGGTGCCTTCATTCACCAACCGTTTAAAACCTTTACCGTTAAGAGAAACCGTATCAATGCCCAAATGTACAATCAGTTCCAAACCTTCATCAGTTTCAATACAGAAAGCATGATTGGTGTCGAAAATTTTCACGATCGTACCGGACACTGGCGCAAGCACAGTATTTGATGTTGGTTTGATAGCAATACCATCACCAACAACTTTACTGGAAAAGGCTTCATCAGGTACGTCTGTCAAATCGATTAACTCACCACTGACCGGAGCAATCAGCGTCAACAGGATTTTACGTTCGCCTTCAGGCTTCGCTTTCTGCGCTGTCTGATGTTGATAGTTTGCTGTCGCAGCAGCAACCGGACCTTTTGCCAGAACATCACGCATAGCACTGGCAATCAGTTCTGCACGAGTACCAACAATAATCTGCACACTCTGTTTATTCAGGCGGATAATACCGGAAGCACCCAGGCGTTTAACCAGATTGTCATTGACCTGATCGACATTTTTTACAGACAGACGCAGACGAGTAATACAAGCATCAATGCTTGTCAAGTTATCTGAGCCACCCACTGCGGCAAGATATTGATGAGCTTCATTGTGGATGTTATTAGCTGTTGCTTTACCATTTTTGTCCACATCAACATCATAGCCATCAATTTCACCATCAGTTGCCAACTCACGTCCCGGAGTCATCAGATTGAATTTTTTGATAGTAAAACTAAATACGAAATAATACAGGCAGAAAAATACCAGACCTTGTGGGATTAACATGTACCAATGTGTCGCTAATGGGTTACGGGAAGAAAGTACCATATCCACTAAGCCAGCACTGAAACCAAAACCCGCAATCCACTGCATTGTCGCTGCGATAAACACTGAAATACCGGTCAAGATCGCGTGCAGCACATAAAGCACTGGCGCAACAAACATGAAGGCGAACTCTAGAGGCTCAGTAATACCAGTGAAAAATGCAGCGAATGAACCCGCAATCATAATACCGGCAATTTTGGCCTTATTTTCGGGACGTGCGCAGCGATACATCGCTAATGCCGCACCTGGTAGACCAAACATCATAATAGGGAAGAAACCTGCCTGATAACGGCCGGTAATACCAACAATTGCGCTACCATCTACAATGGATTTCTGACCACCGAGGAAATTAGGAATATCGTTGATACCGGCAACGTCAAACCAGAATACAGAGTTCAGGGCATGATGCAGGCCAACAGGAATCAGTAGGCGGTTAAAAAAGGCATAGATACCGGCACCTGTAGCACCGAGATCTTTAATACTTTCACCAAAAGTGACCAGTGCATTATAAACCACCGGCCATACATACATCAGAATGAAAGCAACCAGAATCATCAGGAAAGAGATTAGGATGGGGACCAAACGACGACCGCTGAAAAATGACAACGCTTTCGGCAGTTCAACACCACTAAAGCGGTTATACAGTTCAGCAGACACAACACCAACTAAAATACCCACAAATTGGTTATCAATTTTACTAAAGGCTTTTGGTACATCGTCAACCGGAATACCCTGGATCATAGATACCGCTGCCGGAGAACACAGTGTCGTTACGACTAAAAAACCGACAAAACCTGTCAGTGCCGCCGCACCATCCTTATCTTTAGACATGCCATAAGCCACACCAATAGCAAACAACATTGGCATGTTCTTAATAATGGCTTCACCAGATTTAATCAGCAAAGCTGCCAGTGCATTATCAGCTCCCCAGCCTACCGGGTCGATCCAGTAACCTATCCCCATTAGTATTGCAGCCGCAGGCAGTGTGGCTACCGGTACCATTAATGCTCGCCCCACTCTTTGCAAATAACTCAGAATATTCACCTTGCTCCCCCTTATATCCTAATTACCGGAGTCTCTTACTGCTTATGACTACATTATGAAAGTAAGCAATAAGGACTTTTATTCTACAATTTTAGTGTAGGAAATTTATTTTTCGTCGCAAATTAATTCCTTGTTATATGTGATGTAAATCACCACAAACACCAATAATTTGGTCAAAATGCTAGCTAACACACAAATCTTATTTTATCATTAAAAATATCATACCGCGCAGAGTGTCTCTGCCAATGAAAATGTTTTAATATTCAAACTATAGACGATTAATTAAGAGAATAATGTATAACTCTATTATTTAACTATGATAATTTCTTATTTTAAGAGGTAATTATGAGACTGATCCCCCTAACGAATGCAAGTGATGTCGGTAAATGGTCTGCACACTATATCGTTAGTAAAATCAACGCATTTAATCCAACTGTTGAGCACCCTTTCGTTTTAGGACTGCCAACCGGCAGCACACCACTGGCAACTTACAAGGAATTGATTACTCTGCACAAAGCAGGGAAAGTCAGTTTTAAACATGTCGTTACATTCAATATGGATGAATATGTCGGTATCCCCGAAAATCATCTGCAAAGTTACCATAGTTTCATGCACCATAACTTCTTTGATCACATTGATATAAAAAGAGAAAATATCAATCTACTCAATGGTAATACTGCTGATATTGATGCAGAATGCCAACGTTATGAAGACAAAATTAAGTCTTATGGTCAGATTCATCTATTTATGGGTGGTGTGGGTAATGACGGCCATATTGCATTCAATGAACCAGCATCATCCCTGACTTCCCGCACCCGCATCAAGACGCTGACTGTAGAAACCCGTACTGCCAACTCTCGCTTCTTCGATAATGATATTAATCAGGTACCTAAATACGCCTTAACCGTAGGTGTAGGTACTTTGATGGATGCGGAAGAAGTTATGATCCTGGCTACCGGTTTGAATAAAGCCCTGGCAATACAGGCCGCTATTGAAGGCAATATTAACCATATGTGGACCGTAAGCTGCCTGCAAATGCACCCTAAATCCATCATTGTCTGTGACGAACCAGCAACAATGGAATTGAAAGTAAAAACGGTTAAGTACTTCCATCAATTGGAAGCAGACATTATCGACATATTTGCCAGTAAAAAATAAGAATCCACACAGCCTGAAGCTTATCTCAGACTGATTATCATCATTATTCTCAATCATCATCTCCAGATCCCATAGGAGGCTAAGATGTATGCTTTAACCAACTGCATTATATATACCGGTCATGACAGACTGGATAATCATGCTGTTATCATTGCTGACGGCTTAATTAAACGGGTTTGCCCAACACAAGAGTTACCCGAACAGATTGAAAAACGTGATCTGAATGGTGCAATTCTTTCCCCCGGCTTTATCGACCTGCAAGTTAACGGTTGTGGTGGTGTTCAATTTAATGAACGGCTGGAAGATATTTCAGAAAAAACGCTGGATATCATGCAAAAAGCCAATGAACGCTCAGGCTGTACCAGTTACTTGCCGACCCTGATTACCAGCACAGATGAATTGATGATAGCCTCTGTTGAGGCAATGCATACCTATCTGAAGCATAATAAGTTTCAGGCTTTGGGCCTGCATCTGGAAGGGCCTTACCTCAATCCGGTAAAAAAAGGCACTCACAATCCAGAAATTATCCGTAAACCTACACCTGAAATGATAAATTTTCTGTGCGATAATGCTGATGTCATTACCAAGCTGACTCTCGCACCTGAAATGGTGGAACAGAAATACATTCACCAATTGATTGAATCAGGGATTGTGATTTCTGCCGGTCACTCCAATGCCAGTTATGAAGAAGCCCGACAGGGATTTCGGAATGGCATAACCCTCTCAACCCATCTCTATAATGCGATGCCATATATTTCTGGTCGCCAGCCTGGTCTGATTGGCGCTATCTTTGATACACCAGAAGTTTACGCAGGTATTATTCCCGATGGTTTTCATGTTTCATGGCCGAATATTCGTAATGCTAAGCGTCTGAAAAAAGATAAGTTGATTCTGGTAACAGATGCCATACTTCCCGCCGGTATGGATACTTCTATCAATAAAATGGAGCATTTCACCTTTGCCGGTAAAACCATATACTATCGAGATGGATTGTGTGTTGATGAAAATGGCACGTTAAGTGGCTCTTCTATCACTATGATAGACGCCGTTAAAAATAGCGTTGAACACGTTGGTATTGCTCTGGATGAAACACTGAGGATGGCGGCACTCTACCCAGCCCGTGCGATTGGTGTTGATCAATATCTCGGCACTATTGAAGCCGGTAAAATTGCTAATCTCACCGTTCTTAGTCACGACTTTAAAATCTGCAAGACCATTGTTAACGGAAAAGAAACTGACCTTTGAGGGACGAAATAACCGATGAGTTATAGCAGCACACAAATTGGTAATATTGACCTTGTAAAGCAACTTAACGGCGCTGTGGTATACCGGTTAATCGATCAACAAGGGCCGATATCCCGGATTCAAATTGCAGAGCAAAGTCAACTTGCACCCGCCAGCGTGACTAAAATTACTCGTCAGTTACTTGAACGCGGCCTGATTAAAGAAGTCGATCAACAAGCCTCTACCGGAGGCCGTCGCGCAATTTCAATCGTTACAGAAAATCGTAATTTCCATACTATCGGTGTCCGCCTTGGCCGCCATGATGCCACTCTCGCGCTTTATGATATGAGTGGCAAGGCATTGGTTGAAGAACATTATCCACTGCCTGAAGCCACCCAGCAAAAAGTCGAAAACTTGCTTATCAGCGCAATAGAAAACTTTATTCAACAGAATCAGCGCAGGATCCGTGAATTAATCGCCATTTCAGTTATCCTGCCCGGATTGGTTGACCCAAATACCGGCATCGTCCGCTATATGCCTCATATTAAAGTGACTAACTGGACTCTGGTCGATAATCTGAAAAAACATTTCAACATGACCTGTTTCGTTGGTCATGATATCCGTAGTTTAGCACTGGCTGAGCGCTATTTTGGTGCCACCCGTGATTGTGAAGATTCGATATTGGTGCGTATCCATCGGGGTGCCGGTGCTGGGGTGATTATAAACAGCCAGATATTCCTTAATAATAGAGGGAATTTAGGTGAAATTGGTCATATTCAAATTGATCCCCTCGGTGAGCGTTGTCATTGCGGCAATTTTGGCTGTCTGGAAACTATCGCCTCTAACTCAGCAATTGAAGCGAGAGTTCAGCATCAATTAAAGCAAGGTTTTCCAAGCCAGCTAACATTAAATAACTGCAATATCAGAGCCATCTGCCAGGCCGCTAATCAAAATGATCCATTAGCATCTGAAGTGATAAAAAATGTCGGCCATTATCTTGGTAAAGCCATCTCTATCGCCATTAATTTATTTAACCCACAGAAAGTTGTTCTGGCGGGGGAAATTACTGAAGCACAAAACGTTCTCTTACCCGCTATTCAAAGTTGTATCAATACTCAGGTTTTAAAAGAATTTCGCGAAGATCTGCCAATCGTTGTGTCTGAATTAGTTCACTGTTCCGCCATTGGTGCCTTCGCTCTGACTAAACGCGCTATGCTTAATGGTGTACTGTTACAACACTTACTCGAAGGGTAATATTCATTTTTTGTTGGTTTTCTCATCAAAATGATTATAAGCCAAACAAACAAGCGACCTTAAGCAAATTTCAAGAAAAAAGCAGTTGACGCATTTAGCTGATATACGCATAATGCGCCCCGCAACGCCGATGAAGGTAATGCAAAAAGGATGGCTACGTAGCTCAGCTGGTTAGAGCACAGCACTCATAATGCTGGGGTCACAGGTTCGATTCCCGTCGTAGCCACCATCTTTGCGGGAGTGGCGAAATTGGTAGACGCACCAGATTTAGGTTCTGGCGCCGCAAGGTGTGCGAGTTCAAGTCTCGCCTTCCGCACCATTTCTTTCATCAAGTTGTTATCATGCAGATGGGGTATCGCCAAGCGGTAAGGCACCAGGTTTTGATCCTGGCATACCCAGGTTCGAATCCTGGTACCCCAGCCATCATTTTGATAATACAATGCGTTGTGCAGTGAATACTTTCAGTTGGGGTATCGCCAAGCGGTAAGGCACCAGGTTTTGATCCTGGCATACCCAGGTTCGAATCCTGGTACCCCAGCCATTAGATGAATGTTGTCCACTGATATTTTGCGATAAAGTCTCTTGCATCGTAAATAAAATGGCTACGTAGCTCAGCTGGTTAGAGCACAGCACTCATAATGCTGGGGTCACAGGTTCGATTCCCGTCGTAGCCACCATTTTTGGGGTATCGCCAAGCGGTAAGGCACTGGATTCTGATTCCAGCATTCCGAGGTTCGAATCCTCGTACCCCAGCCAGTTAAATCAATGTGTTGCAACAAGCAACATGTTGGCAAAGAATATCAAAAGAATATTCTTTGCAGTGAAGCGCCGCCTTTCGGGATGGCGTTTTTGCTTTTATGCCTATAGTTCCCCATCCGGCTCACCCAATTTTCTTTAATCGCTGTTTATTGCACATCCCACACTTGTCTCATCGCTCTTTCACCGGTCCGGTTGGCTCACGCCTTTCCTATTCCTAATTGCGCAAAGTTCCAACATTAACAGAAATCAACTTGGCAAAACCCGTTTGACTTAAGCCCGTCGCTTGGCGAATACTCTTTACTTTTATCGCCTCAACGTTAGTTTCACGAGAGGGCGCACGTTCACCGTTAATGATCTCATTCATCTGTGTCATGCTTTCAGTCAGCTTGGAAAACAGTTTACTATCCATCTTTACCACCTCTCATTTAACTCTCTCAGGATTTTCTTCTCTGATTCACTCAGATCGTCCTTAATACCTTTTTTATAAATCAGCAGCAACCTGGTGATTGAATTTGATGAAGTACTTTCCGTTGTCGGTGCAATTACGTTTATTTTATCTGCTAATACCAATCTATACATTACAATCCCAACGCATATTTAAGCGCCGCTTTTTTCATTACTCCAGCTCGTTGAGCTGCCATCAATGCCAGATTACGTGCAACTTTCAGCCCCGGTAACTCATTACTGAACACGGTGTAAAACAGATCCATTCCAGCTTGCATCATCAGGTTATCCGGCATTCTGTGACGCTGATAACGCATAAGCACTTCCAGTGAATCCCATTTTTCTGTTAATTCTCTGGCCTTCACCAAAACATTAAGCAACGTATCTACATCCCGGTAACCAAGATTAACCCCCTGCCCTGCCAGCGGATTAATGGTATGAGCCGCATCGCCCAGCAAGACTAATCCTTCACGCACATAACTGTTAGCATGATGACGAGCCAAAGGAAATGAGCCGGCGGCAACAGGGGTCACTTTGCCTAACCGCACAGGAAAGGCCTGAAAAATCTCCTGCTCAAGTTGAATCATTGGCATTGCCTGTAACTGCCGTATACGTGCCGGTTTGTCATACCACACCAGCGAAGCCCATTGGTCAAATAGCGGAAGAAATGCTCTTGGGCCAGAAGGGAAAAACTGCTGCCAGGTAATATCTTGCTGTGGCTGCTCGGTTTTTACTGTAATCAACATACAAGACTGTCTGTATTGCCAGCCACGGCTACCAATCCCTGCCATTTGCCGAACCTGAGAACGGGCACCATCAGCCCCGGCAATCAAACGGGTATTAATTTCAATGCCATTATCCAGAGTGACCAACCAGCTCGCTTTCTGCCGCTGCATTAATTGCATTACCGCAGGGCACAGCAAAGTCAAATTGGGGTATTTTTCAAACTGCCGCCACAGCGCCAGCTGCAAAATACGGTTTTCAACCATATAGCCCAGCTCAGGCAGACCCAGATTTTGTGCATCAAACACCAAATTGGAATCATTTTGCTCCCAAGTCTCCAATTTGCGATACAGCGCACTGCGCATCTGTAATACCGCATCCCATGCACCAAGTTGTTTGAGCAAATCTACAGAAGCACAACTGATTGCCGATACGCGCACATCAGGATAACTCTGTGCATCATAAGATTGTGGTGGCTGATGATCCAACAAAGCGACTGTCCAGCCTTCTTGCGCCAGTCCCAATGCTGTCGCAGCACCGATCATGCCAGCACCAACCACCACTACATCAAAAATCTGTTGCGAATTATTCATATCAGTCATGCTATTAACTCATTGATTGGCACAGTGTACCGGATTTTTAATCCTTCGGTAGAGAATATCCTGTTTAACAGTCTGGTCACTGCTCCCTCAAATGACTACAATATCCGGCAACTTTATGCCTAATACACAACTGCTTTTGCAGTGCAATAATCTCCTTAAGCACTGTAGAAAGCCCGGATGCACAAGAAAATGTCGACGATAAAAAAACTGTATATTAAAACTTGGGGCTGTCAGATGAATGAATATGATTCATCTAAAATGGCCGACCTGCTCGAAAGTACTCACGGTTATCAGTTAACCAATGTCGCCGAAGAAGCAGACATTTTACTATTGAATACCTGTTCAATCCGTGAAAAAGCACAAGAAAAAGTTTTCCATCAGTTAGGCCGCTGGAAAAATTTGAAAGACACCAATCCAGATATCATTATTGGCGTTGGTGGCTGCGTCGCTTCTCAGGAAGGGGATTTCATCCGTCAGCGCGCCCAGTGTGTAGATATTATTTTTGGGCCACAAACACTGCACCGTTTACCTGAAATGATCAACCAGGTGAAAGGCACCCGCAGCCCGGTTGTTGATATCAGCTTCCCGGAAATTGAGAAATTTGACCGTCTGCCTGAACCACGTGCTGACGGCCCATCTGCATTCGTTTCCATTATGGAGGGTTGCAACAAATACTGTACTTTCTGTGTTGTACCTTATACCCGCGGTGAAGAAGTCAGCCGCCCAAGTGATGATGTTTTGTTTGAAATCGCCCAGCTTGCCGCACAGGGTGTACGTGAAGTTAATCTTCTCGGTCAGAACGTGAATGCTTATCGTGGTGCAACTTATGATGGTGATATCTGCTCTTTCGCTGAATTAATCCGTCTGGTCGCCGCTATAGATGGCATTGATCGTATTCGTTTTACCACCAGCCATCCTATTGAATTCACAGACGATATTATCGCTGTTTATGAAGATACACCGGAGTTGGTTAGCTTCCTGCATTTGCCGGTACAAAGTGGTTCTGATCGCATTCTGACTCTGATGAAACGTGCGCACACTGCCCTTGAATATAAAAGTATTATCCGCAAACTGCGTAAAGCACGACCAGAGATCCTAATAAGCTCTGATTTTATCATCGGCTTCCCAGGTGAAACCCAGGACGACTTTGAGAGAACAATGAAACTGATCGCTGATGTCAATTTCGATATGAGCTACAGCTTCATCTATTCCGCCCGTCCGGGAACGCCAGCAGCGGATCTGCCTGATGATGTCAGCGAAGAAGAGAAAAAACAGCGTCTTTATCTACTGCAACAACGCATCAATCAACAAGCTATGGGCTACAGCCGTGCTATGTTGGGTAGTGTACAACGTATTCTGGTTGAAGGAACTTCCCGTAAAAATGTGATGGAACTTTCCGGCCGTACTGAAAACAATCGAGTCGTCAACTTTGAAGGCCAACCTGACATGATTGGTAAATTCGTTGATGTTGAAATTGTTGATGTCTACGCCAACTCACTGCGCGGTAAAGTCATCGGTACAGAAGATCAGATGGATCTTCGTATACACGAATCACCTGAGTCCGTTATAGCCCGTACCCGCAAAGAAGATGAGATCGGGGTCGGCAGTTATCAGCCTTAAATATAGAGATAATTAGTGATTCAACAAACTCATTCACAAGTCGCAACCCAGGAAATTTTCCTCGAACCGGCCGACAATCAACGCCTGATGAGCCTATGCGGCCCGTTTGATGACAATTTGAAGCAGCTTGAGCGCCGGCTGGGCATTGAAATCAGCCGTCGTGACAACCGTTTTAAATTGATGGGCAAACCGTTAAGCGTTAGTGCTGCCACCAATATCCTACGCCATTTATATGTGCAAACGGCCTCTGTCCGTGGTGTTATCCCTGATATCAAACCAGAGCAAATTCATCTGGCGATTACCGAGAGCCGGGTTCTAGAGCAAGCTGCCGAAAACATACCTGAGTACGGTAAAGCCGTTAATATTCGAACCAAACGTGGCATGGTGAAACCACGCACACCTAATCAGGCACAGTATATTGCCAATATTCTTAGCCATGATATTACGTTCGGAGTTGGTCCTGCCGGCACAGGAAAAACTTATTTGGCTGTTGCCGCAGCAGTTGATGCACTGGAACGTCAGGAAATTCGCCGTATCCTGCTAACCCGCCCGGCAGTAGAAGCGGGCGAAAAACTGGGTTTCCTGCCTGGCGACCTGAGCCAGAAAGTTGATCCATATTTACGCCCGCTCTACGACGCCTTGTTTGAAATGCTGGGTTTTGAAAAAGTTGAGAAGCTGATCGAACGAAACGTTATTGAAGTTGCCCCATTAGCTTATATGCGTGGACGAACTCTTAATGACGCGTTTATTATTCTGGATGAGAGCCAGAACACAACCATAGAGCAGATGAAGATGTTCCTGACCCGTATCGGCTTCAACTCCAAAGCGGTTGTCACAGGCGACGTTACACAGATTGACCTGCCTCGTGGACAGAAATCCGGCCTGCACCACGCGATTGAGGTTCTGTCAGGGGTCAGTGAATTGAGTTTTAACTTTTTCCACAGTGATGATGTTGTCCGTCACCCGGTTGTTGCCAAAGTGGTCATCGCTTATGAAGAGTGGGAAGCAACGGAGCAAAAACGTAAGCAGACACTCAGTGAACAACGCAAACAGGAAGCACAATGAGTTCAGTCATACTTGATTTACAAATTGCCTGTGAGAGCTCACAAAGTCTTCCTGAAGAAACCCTGTTCCAGCAATGGCTGGATGGGGTTTTACCTCAATTTCAATCTGAAAGTGAAGTAACAATCCGCATTGTTGATAAGGCAGAAAGCCAAGACTTAAATCTGACTTATCGCGGTAAAGATAAGCCAACAAATGTGTTATCTTTTCCATTTGAAGCACCACCAGAGGTTGATTTACCCCTGCTTGGCGATCTAATTATCTGTCGTCAGGTCGTTGAAAAAGAAGCGGAGGAGCAACAAAAAACCGTAGAAGAGCATTGGGCACATATGGTTGTGCACGGCTGCCTGCATCTGCTGGGCTATGACCATATCGAAGATGATGAAGCAGAAGAAATGGAATCTCTGGAAACAGAAATTATGCAAAAGCTAGGTTATGCTGATCCCTATCTTGCAGAAAAAGAGTAACCACTCTCACCATTTTTATGCTAAAAAATACCGACAACAACTTATTTAATGGGAAATTTTCATTAAAACGCCATGAGCGACGACCATTCTTCAAGTAACGATAACCCTGGCCCTAAGAAAGGTTTTTTTACTCTTCTTCTTAACCAGCTCTTTCACGGTGAGCCAAAAAGCCGTGATGAACTGGTGGAACTGATCCGTGACTCTGAACAAAACGATCTGATTGATCCTGATACCCGCGATATGCTCGAAGGGGTCATGGATATTTCTGATCAACGTGTCCGCGATATCATGATCCCCCGTTCCCAAATCGTTACCTTAAAACGTAATCAAACCCTGGACGAATGTCTGGATGTGATTATCGATTCGGCTCATTCACGTTTCCCTGTGATCAGTGAAGACAAAGATCACATTGAAGGGATTTTAATGGCAAAAGACTTGTTGCCATTTATGCGCACCGATGCCCCACCATTTAGCATAGATAAAGTTCTGCGTCAGGCTGTCGTTGTACCTGAAAGTAAGCGGGTTGACCGCATGCTAAAAGAGTTCCGTTCTCTACGTTATCATATGGCAATCGTCATTGATGAATTTGGTGGTGTATCGGGTCTGGTCACTATCGAAGATATTCTTGAACTGATCGTCGGTGAAATTGAAGACGAATACGATGAAGAAGAAGATGTCGATATTCGGGCTCTGAGCCGTCATACCTATACGGTGCGAGCGCTCACTCAGATTGAAGACTTTAATGAAGCCTTTGGTACCCAATTCAGCGACGAGGAAGTGGATACTATTGGTGGTCTGGTTATGCAGGCATTCGGTCACTTACCCGCCAGAGGAGAGTCTGTTGATATCAACGGTTATCTCTTTAAAGTTGCTATGTCCGATAGCCGGAGAATTATTCAGGTTCATGTTACGATACCAAACGATGCTCCAATGCCTAACCTTGAAGAAGAATAGAGTCTGGATGAACAAAGTCTCATTATTAAATTGCCAGCGGCTTCGTGCCTTACTGGCACTATCTTTCGGAGCCAGTGGAACACTGGCTTTTTCACCTTTTGGCTTCTGGCCTGCCGCCATTATCTCCTTATTTGGGCTGCAACTTCTGACGTTAAACAGAACAGTCCGGCAAGCAGCCTTTATCGCTTTTTGCTGGGGGTTTGGTCTGTTTGGCACGGGAATAAACTGGGTGTATGTCAGTATTGCCAATTTTGGTGGCATGCCAACCGCAGTTAATATTCTGCTGGTCATATTACTTGCAGCCTATCTCTCACTCTATCCCGCTTTATTTGCAAGCTTGCTCAACCGTTTTTTCGCAAAAACGAACTGGTTGAGACTCGCGGTAGCAGCACCTGCATTATGGCAACTCACCGAATTCCTGCGTGGTTGGGTTCTGACCGGTTTTCCCTGGCTACAGTTCGGCTACAGCCAATTAGATGGCCCAATGGAAGCCATCGCACCTATCTTAGGTGTTGAAGCCATCACTTTCCTGTTAATGGCTGTCAGCGGGTTATTAGTTCTGGCGGTCACGCACCGAAAAATTGTCGCGGGTATTATCGCTATCGCCATTCTGCTATTACCTTGGCCAATGCGCCATTATCAGTGGTACAACCTGCTGCCTGAGAAAGCGGTTGATGTGGCACTGGTTCAGGGAAACATCCCACAATCCCTGAAATGGGACCCAAAAATGCTCAGTGAAACCCTAGACATCTATATGGGTAATAGCCTGCCATATATCGGTAAAATACCGATAATCATCTGGCCGGAATCTGCAATTCCTTCACTGGAAGGTTACCAACGTAATTTTCTGGCAAAATTGGATATGCTATTACGCAATCAGCACACCAGCCTTATTACCGGCATTGTTGATGAAAGAGCAGTCGGCAACAGCTATAAGACCTATAACAGTCTGATTGTCCTTGGTGATAAAATACCTTACCAATATCCCGCGGCCATCCGCTACGATAAATATCATCTGGTACCCTTCGGCGAGTTTGTTCCTCTGGAGTCTCTGCTCCGACCTCTGGCGCCATTCTTCAATTTGCCAATGTCTTCATTCAGCCGTGGTAACTACACTCAACCACAACTTTCTGTTGCCGGATATAATCTGACCGCCGCCATTTGTTATGAAATTATACTTGGTGAGCAAGTTCGTGCTAATTTCAAACCAGATACCGAATTCTTGCTGACTGTTTCCAATGATGCCTGGTTTGGGCACTCAATCGGCCCCTGGCAGCATTTCCAGATGGCACGTATGCGCTCCCTCGAATTAGGACGCCCATTGTTGCGTGGTACAAATAATGGCATTACAGCCGTTGTCGGCCCAGATGGGAAAGTGCAGGAGGCACTCCCACAATTTACCCGCCGTGTTTTAAACGCTAAGGTGACACCCGCAACCGGGATGACACCGTATGCACACTGGGGTAATTGGCCAGTATGGGGAATCACGGTATTGTTTACCCTATTTGCACTGATCTATAACCGTCGGCAATCTTAATCCAAATATCCATACAAACAAAAGAGAGCGAAATGAAATAGCTCCTTTATATCATTCAGAAGCAAATTAACTTTCAATCCATTTTTTCATTCAATTGATAGAAAAAACACAGGAGTAACAAGTTATGCAAGCAAACCGTCCGCGGCCAGCGGAAGTTTCACCAGAACTTTATAGCGCAGTAGCCAAGGTCGATGAATTAACTTACAAATCAACCCTCGGTAAAGAGCTTATCGAACTCGTCAAGGTAAGAGCCTCCCAAATCAATGGCTGTGCCTTTTGCCTTAATATGCATTCCAAAGCTGCCCGTAAAGCAGGAAGCAACGAGCAAAAACTCTACCTCCTGAGCGCCTGGAAAGAAGCCACTATTTTCACATCACGGGAACGTGCCGCTTTAGGTTGGACAGATGTTTTATCCCGAATTGCCGAAATTGAAGCAAATGATGAACATTACACCCCATTATTGGCTGAATTTGATGAAAAAGAGATTGTCGATTTGACGTTATTGATCGGCCTTATCAATCTCTGGAATCGTCTGGCAATTGGTATGAAATATACTTTGCCCAATCCCACCATTGATCACCCCTGATACAATCCGGCATGGTTATTCTGTAATAACGCCAAACAACTGTCACTGATAGTTAACCATGCCAATCCTCAATGATTGATGTTAAAAAAATAATCTGATTGAATGATTTATTGGCCTTAATTTTAGCCCTCCTTATTACTTTGGCACGTTAATTGCTATTATCTCCATGAATGAAAAGGGAAATACCTGTTTAACTAATAAAAAGGGGAAAATGCACCAAAAAAGTGATAATCACACACCTTAATTGTGCAAGATAAGTAGAATTGTTCATTTATAGTGCGAGACAGCTCCCGAAATAGAAACAATTCATTTTCATTGACTAACCCTTTTGTACTATTTTTTAACACTACATATACATATAACAGCAAATGATCCTTGGTTAAAAACAAATCACCAGAGAGACTTTTGCAAACATAACATCGCAAACGATAACCACATCAAAGGAGTTGTATATGCGAATGCGTAACCTAGTATTAACCATGATGTTACTTGGCGCGGCAGGTGCTGCTCAAGCCGAAGAATTAACAGGGACACTGAAAAAGATAAAAGATGATGGCGTGATCATTGTGGGACACCGTGAATCCTCCGTGCCTTTTTCTTACTACGATAATCAACAAAAAGTCGTCGGCTACTCACAGGATTATTCCAATCTGATTGTTGAGGCCGTGAAGAAGAAACTCGGCATGCCAAATCTGCAAATAAAATTGATACCCGTGACCTCTCAAAATCGTATCCCTCTACTTCAAAATGGGACTTATGATTTCGAATGCGGTTCCACCAGCAATAACCTTGAGCGCCAGAAACAAGCCACTTTCTCTAACAGCATCTTTGTTGTTAATACTCGTTTGCTGACTAAAAAAGATTCCGGCGTAAAAGATTTCCCAGATTTGGTTGGTAAAAACGTCGTTGTCACCTCCGGTACGACTTCTGAAATATTGCTGAATAAACTCAACGATGAGAAAAACATGAAAATGCGCATCATCAGCGCAAAAGATCATGGTGACGCATTCCGTACTTTAGAATCCGGCCGCGCAATAGCCTTTATGATGGACGATGCTCTATTAGCTGGTGAACGCGCAAAAGCGAAAAAACCTAACCAATGGGAGATCGTGGGTAAAGCTCAATCTAAAGAAGCTTACGGTTGTATATTACGCAAAGACGATCTTGAGTTTAAAAAACTGATCGATGAAACCATTATTCAGGCACAAGCCTCCGGCGTGGCAGAGAAATCATTTGATCGCTGGTTCAAACACCCGATTCCTCCCAAGAATCTGAACTTGAACTTTTCTTTGTCTGATGAAATGAAAGCACTATTTAAATCGCCGAATGATAAGGCACTTAACTAAAAATATAATTAAAAAAATGACAATTTGATTGGCACTACTGGGTGCGAGGTGGTCGTTCCCTACCTCGCTTTTTTTTCCCGGCCAATCAAGTGTTTTCAAGGGATCAAGCCATACCCTTGCAGGGAGTATTATTATGTCAATCAATTGGAACTGGGACATCTTTTTGCAAGCTGCCCCTTTCGGCAATACCACTTATCTCGGCTGGTTGATAGCCGGATTTCAAGTCACAATTGCCTTGTCTATCTGCGCCTGGATTATCGCCTTCGTTGTCGGTTCGCTCTTCGGCATCCTACGTACTGTTCCCAATAAAATATTGTCTGGGATAGGTACCTGTTATGTTGAGCTTTTTCGTAACGTACCACTGATTGTTCAGTTTTTCACCTGGTATCTGGTTATGCCTGAGCTGTTGCCGGAAAAAATCAGTATATGGTTTAAAATTGAACTGGATCCTAACATCCAGTTTTTCATTTCTTCCACTATCTGTTTAGGTCTTTTCACCGCTGCACGTGTGTGTGAGCAGGTTCGGGCTGCCATACAATCATTACCACGCGGTCAGAAAGCCGCAGGGTTGGCAATGGGGTTAACCCTGCCACAAACCTATCGCTACGTCCTGCTGCCAAATGCTTACCGGGTCATCATTCCACCAATGACTTCAGAAATGATGAATCTGGTAAAAAATTCCGCTATCGCCTCCACTATTGGCCTCGTGGATATGGCAGCACAGGCAGGTAAATTACTCGATTACTCAGCACATGCTTATGAATCATTTACTGCGATCACACTGGCCTATGTTGGAATCAATCTGGTGATTATGCTTGCCATGCACTTGCTTGAGAAGAAAGTGCGTTTACCGGGTAATATTGGAGGTCAATAAATGTACGAGTTTGACTGGAGTTCTATTGTTCCCAGTATCCCTTTTCTGCTGCAAGGCTTAGTCATTACAGCAAAAATCACCATTATTGCTATTGTTATCGGTATCCTTTGGGGAACCGTACTGGCCGTTATGCGCCTCTCTTCTGTAAAAGCCCTGAGCTGGTTTGCAACTTTATATGTCAATCTGTTCCGTTCTGTACCATTGGTCATGGTACTGTTATGGTTCTATCTGATTGTGCCTAGCCTATTGCAGGATGTTCTCGGTATTTCACCCAAAACGGATATTCGTTTAATTTCAGCCATGGTCGCGTTTGCATTTTTCGAAGCGGCTTACTATTCAGAAATTATC
Source organism: Photorhabdus sp. RM322S (assembly GCF_042879395.1). NCBI lineage: Bacteria > Pseudomonadati > Pseudomonadota > Gammaproteobacteria > Enterobacterales > Morganellaceae > Photorhabdus > Photorhabdus sp. RM322S. The sequence continues at coordinate 37,823 of NZ_JBHFKW010000013.1, read as the reverse complement.
CGTGCAGGCATTCAGAGTATTTCCCGCGGGCAATCTTCGGCAGCACTGGCATTGGGGATGACGTCAATGCAAAGCATGAGAATGGTGATTCTGCCTCAGGCATTCCGTGCGATGACCCCGCTGTTACTGACACAGGGTATCGTGCTGTTTCAAGACACCTCACTGGTGTATGTACTCAGTCTGGCGGACTTTTTCCGTACCGCAGCGAATATCGGTGAGCGTGATGGCACTCAGGTTGAAATGATCCTGTTTGCTGGTTTTATTTATTTTATTATTAGTTTTGCCGCATCTATGCTGGTTAACTATTTGAAGAAAAGGACTGTTTGATGATCTCCCTGAAAAATGTATCCAAATGGTATGGCCAATTTCAGGTGCTTGCTAACTGCTCAACTGAAGTTAAAAAAGGTGAAGTCGTTGTGGTCTGTGGCCCATCTGGCTCCGGTAAATCCACCCTGATAAAGACGGTCAATGGTCTGGAATCCATCCAACAGGGTGAAATTCTGGTTAATGACATTAAAGTCAATGACAAAAACACCAATCTGGCGCAGTTACGTTCAAAAGTCGGCATGGTGTTCCAGCACTTTGAGCTGTTCCCACACCTCTCCATCATTGAGAATCTTACTCTGGCTCAGATTAAAGTGCTTAACCGTGATAAAAAAGCGGCAGAAGAAAAGGGGCTGAAACTGCTTGAACGTGTCGGGCTTGCCAGTCAGGCTAACAAATTCCCGTCACAACTTTCCGGTGGTCAGCAACAACGCGTGGCAATCGCCCGTGCACTTTGCATGGACCCTATTGCTATGTTGTTCGACGAACCCACTTCCGCACTCGACCCTGAAATGATCAATGAAGTGCTCGACGTCATGGTTAAGCTGGCGGACGAAGGTATGACCATGATGGTTGTTACCCACGAAATGGGTTTTGCCCGTAAAGTAGCCAATCGGGTTATCTTTATGGATGAAGGCAAAATTGTTGAAGACAGCAAGAAAGAAGATTTCTTTGCCAATCCAAAATCAGATCGCGCTAAAGAGTTTCTGGCTAAAATTCTTCATTAGTATTATCTCATTTCCGGTGGTGGTGCCCGTCGCCACCGGATTTTCCCTCAGAACCCCTGTTGCTTGCGTATCAAATCAGATATGCTATGCCGACCTCATATTTCACCAACTAAATGATTGCTACAAGCGTAGCTTTTTACTCACCATAGGATCATCGGTGTCATGCAAGAACAATACCGTCCAGAAGATATAGAGCCGCAAGTTCAGCTTCACTGGCAAGAGAAGCAAACTTTTAAAGTGACAGAAGACAACAGAAAAGAAAAATATTACTGCCTGTCCATGCTACCTTACCCTTCTGGCCGACTACACATGGGTCACGTACGTAACTACACTATTGGTGATGTTATCTCTCGTTACCAGCGTATGCTTGGCAAAAATGTCCTGCAACCTATTGGCTGGGATGCATTTGGCCTGCCCGCAGAAGGCGCGGCGGTGAAAAATAACACCGCACCGGCTCCATGGACCTATGCCAACATCGAGTATATGAAAGGTCAGTTGAAAACACTGGGTTTTGGTTACGACTGGGATCGTGAAGTCACTACCTGTACGCCTGAATATTACCGTTGGGAACAGTGGTTTTTCACCAAACTGTATGAAAAGGGCCTGGTTTATAAAAAAACCTCCGCTGTTAACTGGTGCCCCCACGATCTGACTGTTCTGGCCAATGAACAAGTGGTTGACGGCTGCTGCTGGCGTTGTGACACCAAAGTTGAACGTAAAGAGATTCCACAGTGGTTTATCAAAATCACTGATTATGCCGAAGAGTTGCTAAACGATTTGGATACGCTGGAAGAGTGGCCTGAGCAAGTCAAAACCATGCAACGCAACTGGATTGGACGCTCTGAAGGTGTAGAAATTACTTTCGATGTGGCTGACAGTCAGGAGAAACTGACCGTCTATACCACCCGTCCTGATACATTCCTGGGTGCCACTTATGTCGCGGTTGCCGCAGGTCACCCTCTGGTAAAACAAGCAACAGAAAACAACCCTGAACTGACCGCTTTCATTAATGAATGTCGTAACACCAAAGTTGCTGAAGCAGATATGGCAACAATGGAGAAGAAAGGCATGGCAACCGGCATGTTTGCTATTCATCCGTTAACCAAAGAGAAAGTGGCAATCTGGGTTGCAAACTTTGTTTTGATGGAATACGGCACCGGTGCTGTCATGGCCGTTCCTGGTCACGACCAACGCGATTGGGAATTTGCGACGAAATATAACCTGCCAATCAAAGCCGTTATTCTGGACAGTGAAGGCAACGAACCGAATGTTCATGAAGCGCCAGTGACAGACAAGAATGTCCTGTTCAACTCCGGAGAATTCAGCGGCCTGAATCACGAAACTGGTTTCAACGCCATTGCTGATAAACTGGTCGAAATGGGCGTAGGTAAACGTAAAGTCAACTATCGCCTGCGTGATTGGGGAGTTTCCCGTCAGCGTTATTGGGGTGCCCCTATTCCAATGGCTACGCTAGAAGATGGTACCGTTGTTCCGGCTCCAGAAGATCAACTGCCGGTTATTCTGCCGGAAGATGTCACCATGAATGGTATCACCAGCCCGATTAAAGCGGATCCTGAGTGGGCGAAAACCACTATCAACGGTCAGCCAGCGCTGCGTGAAACAGATACCTTCGATACCTTTATGGAATCTTCCTGGTACTACGCTCGTTACACCTGTCCAGAATATGACAAAGGTATGCTTGATCCGGCTGCGGCTAATTACTGGCTGCCAGTTGATCAATATATCGGTGGTATCGAACACGCTATCATGCACCTGATGTATTTCCGTTTCTTCCACAAACTAATGCGTGACGCTGGTATGGTCAATTCTAATGAGCCCGCAAAACGTCTGCTGTGTCAGGGAATGGTTCTGGCCGATGCTTTCTATCATATCGGCAAAAATGGCGAAAAAGTTTGGGTTTCCCCAGTTGATGCCCTTGTTGAACGTGATGATAAAGGTCGTATCATCAGGGCGACAGACAGAGAAGGCCATGAGCTAGTTTACACCGGCATGAGCAAAATGTCTAAATCCAAAAACAACGGTGTTGATCCACAATTGATGGTGGAAAAATACGGTGCCGATACCGTCCGCCTGTTTATGATGTTCGCTGCTCCACCAGAATTGACTCTGGAATGGCAAGAGTCCAGTGTTGAAGGCGCAAATCGCTTCCTGAAACGTGTATGGCGCCTGGTTTATGAACATAGCAGTAAAGGAGTAACTCAACCGCTGGAGATCACAAATCTGACCGCAGAACAGAAAGATCTGTTCCGTGATCTGCACAAAACCATCGCTAAAGTTACCGATGATGTCGGTCGCCGTCAGGCATTCAACACAGCCATCGCTGCCGTGATGGAATTAATGAATAAACTGACTCGCGCACCACAGGAAACGGAGCAGGATCGCGCTCTGATGCAGGAAGCGCTGTTGGCGGTTGTCCGTATGTTGTCACCCATCACGCCTCACACTTGTTTTACTATGTGGCAAGCTCTGGGCGGTGAAGGTGATATCGATACGGCTGACTGGCCGCAAGCTGATGAGCAGGCAATGGTTGATGACACCAAACTGGTAGTCATTCAAGTTAACGGTAAAGTACGTGGTCGTGTTACCGTACCGACAGATTCTACTAAAGAATATGTTCATGATATGGCAGCAAAAGAATATGGAGTGGCGAGATACCTTGAAGGCGTCACTATTCGTAAGGTCATCTATGTACCAGGCAAACTGCTGAATCTGGTCGTCGGATAATAAAAGGAGGCAATGTGCGGCATCGTATTTTAACGTTGTTGCTGGGGTTAGCGGTGCTGGTCACCGCTGGCTGCGGTTTTCATCTGCGCGGTACCACTCAGGTACCACCGGAACTCAAAAAGCTGCAATTAACGAGCAGTGATCCATATGGGCCTCTGACCCGTTCTGTTCGCCAACAACTTCGTCTGAATAACGTCACTATCCTTGAAAATGGTAGCGCCGAAATCCCTATTCTGAGGCTAATCGGTTCTTCAGAAAATAAAGATACCGTTTCCGTTTTCCAGGATGGTAAGGCGGCTGAGCGCCAATTGACACTGTATGTCGATGCACAGGTTATTATGCCAAACGGTAGCATCTACCCGCTTCAATCCAGAGTTGACCGCTCTTTCTTCGACAACCCGTTAGAAGCATTGGCAAAAGATGCTGAAAACGAGATGATCAATCAAGAAATGCGCGAACAGGCGGCACGTCAGTTAGTTCGCCAGTTACTGACTGTTCACAGTGCAGAAAAACAGAAAACCAGAGAAAAACAAGCGGAACAGCAAGCTACGCGGGCACAATGATCAAACTCTATCCCGAACAACTGATTTCGCAGCTCAATGAAGGGCTGCGAAACTGTTATCTGATATGGGGCAATGAACCCCTGCTATTACAGGAAAGCCAGGATCATATTCGCAAGACGGCTGAACAGCACTCTTTCACTGAACACTTCACTTATACTCTGGATAATCATACCGAATGGGATGAAGTATTTAGTGTTTGCCAGTCATTAAGCCTGTTTGCCAGTCGTCAAACACTCACTTTACTGTTGCCGGAAAATGGCCCTAACGCAGTAATGGCTGAACAACTGGTAAAACTAGCGGAATTACTTCATCCAGATATACTGCTGATATTGCGCGGTTTGAAATTGACCAAAGCTCAGGAGAACAGTAGCTGGTTTAAAACATTAGGGAAAAACGGTGTCTACATCAGTTGTCAAACGCCTGAATTGAACCGTCTGCCTCAATGGGTCGCGCAACGGGCCAAAGTCATGAAACTGACTCTGGAAGCGCAAGCCAATCAACTGCTGTGTTACTGCTATGAAGGGAACTTATTAGCACTGACTCAGGCTCTTGAGCGGCTCTCCCTGCTATATCCAGATGGTAAACTGACCTTACACCGTATTGAAAATGCGGTGAATGACGCGGCTCACTTTACACCTTATCACTGGGTAGACTCTCTATTATCAGGTAAGGCAAAACGAGCCTGGCATATTCTGAAACAGTTACAACAGGAAGATTGTGAGGCCGTTATTCTGTTACGTACCATACAGCGTGAATTGCTGCTGCTACTTACACTAAAGCGCCAAAGCACCACAATTGCTATAAAAACTCTGTTAGATCAACATCGAATATGGCAAAACCGCCGCCCATTACTAACAAATGCACTGCAACGCTTAACTCAGCATGATTTACAGCTAGCAGTCCATTTACTTGTACAGATGGAACTCCGGATTAAACAGGATTACGGTCAGTCTGTCTGGCCAGATTTAGAAACAATTTCCATGTTGTTATGTGGGAAAACATTACCTGAGAGCTTTTTTAATGCCTCACGCCATTGATTCTATTTGTCCGACACATCCCGTTATTCAGGCATTATTTGGTGGAACATTTGATCCAATTCATTATGGGCACCTGCATTCGGTTGAAGCTCTGGCACACCAAACTGGCCTAAAGCAAGTGATTCTACTGCCAAATCACGTTCCCCCCCACCGCCCACAGCCAGAAGCCACCGCACAACAACGGCTGGAAATGGTTCGGCTGGCGGTACAGGGCAATCCACTATTCACTGTCGATACCCGTGAACTGGAGCGTACCACCCCGTCGTACACAATAGATACGTTGGAATCATTCCGTCAGGAGTTTGGTGAAAATCAACCACTGGCATTTATAATCGGCCAGGACTCTTTGTTATCACTGCATACTTGGCATCGCTGGCAAGAACTGCTGAATATTTGCCATTTGCTGGTTTGTGCTCGTCCCAGTTATCAAACCCAGCTTTCTACAATCGAAATGCAGCAATGGCTTACGCAACATCAAATCGACAATCCCACTCTACTTAGTAACAAACCTAACGGTTATATCTATCTGGCTAATACACCGCTGTTACGCATCTCAGCAACAGATATCCGGCAACGCCACCAGCAAGGGCTAAGTTGTGATGATTTGCTATCCCCTTCAGTACAAAAGTATATAGATTCACAGGGGTTATATCGCCAATAGCGAAATCTGCCCCGATTAGTCACTTAGTTGGCCTTACCCTTGAGTGACCTGGCATGCTATTATTCCGCACTATTTGATCAATTTTGATAAAAAATAAGGATGAGCCTTTTGCAAGGTAAAGAACTCCAACAGTTTGTTATTGATAAACTTGAAGACTCCAAAGCACAGGATATTATTTCTCTGGATGTTCACGGAAAATCCAGCATTACCGATTGCATGATTATCTGCACAGGAACTTCCAACCGCCATCTGATGTCCGTCGCAGATAATCTGGTTGATGACTGTCGTGCGAACGGTTTGGCTCCACTTGGTGTTGAGGGACAGGGCATATCTGACTGGATTGTCGTAGACCTCGGTGAAGTTATTGTACATGTCATGCAGGAAGAGAGTCGCCGCATGTATGAACTTGAAAAGCTTTGGAGCTGAGTTTGAAGCTGCAATTAGTCGCTGTAGGTACAAAAATGCCGGACTGGATACAGGCCGGCTTTATAGATTATTTGCGCCGTTTTCCAAAAGACATGCCATTTGATCTGGTAGAAATTCCGGCGGGGAAACGAGGCAAAAACGCGGATATTAAACGCATTCTGGAAAAAGAAGGTGAACAAATGCTGGCCGCTGTCGGCAAAAGCAACCGTATTGTCACTCTGGATATTCCTGGTTCCCGTTGGGAAACACCTCAACTGGCGCAACAGCTTGAACATTGGAAACAGGATGGCAGAGATGTCAGTTTGCTTATCGGCGGACCAGAAGGTCTTGCGCCAGCATGTAAAGCCGCCGCAGAACAAAGCTGGTCACTGTCGCCACTGACCTTGCCCCATCCTTTAGTCCGGGTTTTAGTTGCAGAAAGCCTGTACCGGGCATGGAGTATTACCACCAATCATCCCTATCATCGGGAATAATTTGGTTACCAACGGATAAAGCGAATTCTGGCAATGGGATGAAAAATAAACGTACCCCTTTTCGTGATTACACGGCTGAATCAGCCCTGTTTGCCCGCCGCGCATTGGTGGCGTTTATTGTTATCCTGGTACTGACTGGTGTCTTGGTTGCCAATCTTTATCATTTACAAATCACCCGCCACGAAGACTACCAAACCCGCTCAAACGAAAACCGCATTAAACTGGTTCCAATCGCGCCAAGCCGGGGTATTATTTATGACCGTAAAGGCACACCATTGGCGCTTAACCGAACAATTTACCAGTTGGAAATCGTACCTGAAAAGGTAGAAAAACTTGAGCAAACGCTCAATGATTTACGGGATGTTATCGATCTGACTGACGAAGACATTGCCAACTTTGAAAAAGAACGTAAGCGTTCACGCCGCTTTACCTCTATTCCACTGAAAGCGTCGCTTGATCATATTCAAGTGGCACGTTTTGCTGTTAACCAGTATCGTTTCCCCGGCCTTGAAATAAAGGGCTACCAACGCCGTTTCTACCCTTATGGTTCAGCGTTGACTCATATCATTGGCTATGTCGCCAAAATTAATGATAAAGATGTAGAACGGTTGGATAAGGAAGGGATTTTACCCAATTATGCAGCTACCCATGATATCGGTAAGCTAGGTATTGAACGCTATTATGAGTCTGTTTTACACGGCAGAACTGGTTATGAAGAAGTCGAAGTCAATAATCGTGGCCGTGTGATACGTCAATTACATGAACAACCGCCACAGGCTGGACAGGATATTTACCTGACTATCGATCTTGAATTGCAGATCTATATTGAGAAACTTCTCACAACCAGCCGTGCCGCAGTCGTTGTCAGTGATCCACGTAACGGGGAAATTCTGGCCTTAGTATCTAACCCAAGTTATGACCCAAACCTGTTCGTAAACGGTATCTCCAATAAGAACTATCAGGAATTATTAAACAACCCTGACCGACCGCTTATTAATCGTGCGACTCAAGGGATCTATCCTCCTGCTTCAACGGTTAAACCTTTCATTACCGTTGCAGCACTCAGCACAAGCGTTATCAATAAAAATACAACTGTTTTTGATCCGGGCTGGTGGCAATTGCCAGGTTCAGAAAAACGCTATCGTGACTGGAAACGCTGGGGACATGGTAGTCTCAATGCATATAGAGCCATTGTGGAATCTGCGGATACTTTCTTCTATCAAGTTGCCTATGATATGGGCATTGATCGTCTGTCTGAGTGGATGACCAAATTTGGTTATGGCGAATACACCGGAATCGACCTGGCTGAAGAACGCTCAGGGATCATGCCGACCCGCGAATGGAAGCAAAAAAAATATAAAAAACCTTGGTATCAAGGAGATACTATTCCTGTAGGTATCGGCCAGGGATACTGGACAGCAACCCCCATTCAAATGGTCAAGGCGCTGACAACCTTAATTAATGACGGTAATGTGAAAACGCCGCATCTGTTACTGGGTAAAAAGTTGAAAGGTGAGATGATCCCTTATCAACAAACAGAAAATGTTCAGATAGGTGATATCCATTCAGGGTACTGGGAACTGGCGAAAAGTGGCATGTATGGTGTTGCTAACCTGCCAAATGGTACCGGTCACAAGAGTTTTACCGGCACACCGTATAAAGCTGCCGCCAAATCAGGAACAGCACAGGTCTATAGTTATGAAACTTACAATGCCAGTAAAATTGCTGAACATTTACGGGATCACAAACTTATGATTGCTTTCGCCCCTTATGAGAATCCGACAGTAGCCCTTTCCATTATTTTAGAGAATGGTGGTGCAGGTCCAACAGTGGGAACCCTTGTCCGCCAAATCCTCGACCATGTACTGTTAGGGGATAACAATACAATATTACCGGATGCTGCCCCTGCACCACCCGGAACAGAAAGTGACTGAATAACACTATGACAGAAAACCAGAAAAAGGTTCCTCTCTGGACCAGATTACATATCGACCCGCCATTGCTGCTATGCATTCTGGCACTACTGGTATACAGCGCTTTTGTTATGTGGAGCGCCAGCGGTCAAGATATGGGGATGATGGAGCGCAGAATCGGCCAAATTGGTGCCGGATTTGTTGTCATGATCATTATGGCGCAGATCCCACCAAGAGTTTATGAAAGCTGGGCACCTTATCTCTATATTGTTTGTGTCATTTTACTGATTTTTGTCGATGCTTTCGGGCAGATCAGTAAAGGGGCACAACGCTGGCTTGATCTGGGGATCATCCGTTTCCAGCCTTCTGAAATTGCCAAAATTGCAGTACCACTGATGATTGCCCGTTTTATGAACCGCGATTTATGTCCGCCATCGCTGAAAAATACCACTATCGCTTTAATGCTGATTTTTCTACCCACTTTACTGGTCGCCGCCCAACCAGACTTGGGTACTTCAATTCTGGTCGCGGCTTCCGGTCTATTTGTCCTGTTCCTTGCAGGAATGAGCTGGCGGCTGATTGGTATTGCGGCTCTACTATTAGCCTGCTTTATCCCTATTTTGTGGTTCTTTCTGATGCATGGATACCAGCGTGATCGCGTAATGATGTTACTTGATCCAGAAACTGATCCATTGGGTAAGGGTTACCATATCATTCAATCGAAAATCGCTATTGGCTCCGGTGGCTTATCAGGTAAAGGCTGGTTGTTCGGGACACAATCTCAGTTGGAATTTCTTCCAGAACGCCATACTGACTTCATATTTGCCGTGCTATCGGAAGAGCTTGGTTTGATTGGCGTACTACTGTTATTAACATTATATTTGTTATTAATTATGCGCGGGCTGGTTATCGCAACCAGAGCACAGAATACTTTTGGCCGGGTCATGGTTGGCGGCCTAATGCTAATCTTGTTTGTTTATATCTTCGTAAATATCGGCATGGTGAGCGGTATTCTGCCTGTGGTAGGGGTTCCTCTGCCATTTGTCAGTTATGGCGGTTCAGCATTAATCGTCTTAATGGCCGGTTTCGGCATTATAATGTCGATTCACACACACCGAAAATTATTGTCTAAAAGTTTATAAAGAAGAGGTTTCAATGCGTCAACACTGGCTTATACTCGGCATGATTGTGGCTTCATTATCCGGCTGTACCACTCCTGACGAGCAAAAATCTTCCCCGTTACCAGCAGTACCAACACAGGATGTTTTGGGTGCTGAACCTCATTATGAGCCTTATCACCCCAGCGCTAATAATGATTATCAGATGAACGGACATATTTATCATATTGTTCAAGACCCATCTCAGTTCAGTGAAACGGGTTATGCCAGTTGGTATAGCGCAGAATCCAGTGGCAAAATGACAGCGATTGGTGAACGTTTCAATCCTTATGCTTTGACGGCAGCCCATCCCACCCTACCAATTCCGAGCTATGTCCGGGTGACCAACTTGAGTAATGGCCGTATGATGGTTGTCAGAATCAATGACCGTGGTCCTTATAAACAAGGGCGGATTATCGATCTGTCAAAAGCTTCTGCTGAACGCCTGAATCTGACTCAAAGTACCAAAGTTAAGATTGATTTTATTCAAGTTGCCCAAGATGGTTCTTTATCTGGTCCCGGTACTGTCGGCAGCCAGATAGTTAAGCAGAGTTATGCGCTACCCGGCAGGCCAGTTCTAACAACAGGGCCACTAGGAACACCCACAATGGAGCATGTTCCGGATCAAACGAGCAGCCAGCCTTTGGCAAATCAACCGGTGGAGCAAACACAACCATTGCCTGTACAGTCAGAAGTCACTGGGCAACTACCCGCAATGAAGTTACAACCGCCTAAACCTGTGACAAATAGTACGTCAACAACCGCTGCCCCAACCTCTACGAAAAATGGTTTTATGGTTCAGGTTGGTGCTGTTAGCAGTGAACAACGGGCAAAAGAGTGGCAACATACCCTGGAACAACGCTTTAATGTTCAAGGACGAATAACCCAATATAGCAACGTTTATCGTGTACAATTGGGGCCATTCAACAATCGCCAGCAAGCTACCGATTTACAACAGAAGCTGGCTGATCAAATACAGCAATCCTCCTTTATCGTCAGCCCTTAATTGTTCGCTTGCTGATATCTGGCTTTAACGCAGATATCAGCAAGCGAGATAAAAAAATGTAAACCTGTTGCTTGTTAAAATTTGCCAATGTCAGTATTTTTTTTCATTTGCTATGATGTGGCCCGATATCAACCTTTTCTCACGGATGTTGTCCAACCGACCATGAAATATACAATCACTTCTCGTTTTATAAAAAGTGCCACCCTAAGTATTGCGCTGGCAATAAGTGCTTCTGCCTTTGCCGATGGGAACGATGTAAACCTGAAAACGATGATCCCAGGTGTGCCTCAGATCGATGCTGAAGCTTATATTCTTATCGACTATAACTCAGGAAAAGTTCTGGCTGAAATGAATGCAGATGCACATCGTGACCCTGCCAGCTTGACAAAAATGATGACCAGTTACGTTATTGGCCAGACAATCAAATCAGGCAAAATCGGCCCAAATGATATGGTCACTGTTGGCACTGATGCATGGGCAACAGGTAATCCGGTATTTAAAGGCTCCTCCCTGATGTTCCTCAAACCAGGAGATCAGGTCTCGGTTTCTATGTTATCTCGCGGTATAAACCTGCAATCCGGTAATGATGCCTGTGTTGCAATGGCAGATTATGTTGCCGGTAGCCAAGAATCTTTCGTTAATCTAATGAACGGTTATGTAAAATCCCTTGGCTTACAGAATACACATTTCAAAACTGTTCATGGTCTGGATGCGGAAGGCCAATACAGCTCTGCCCGTGATATGGCGTTAATTGGTCAAGCACTGATCCGCGATGTTCCTGAAGAGTATGCTATCTATAAAGAGAAAGAATTTACCTACAATAATATCCGTCAAACAAACCGGAACGGCTTATTATGGGATAAAAGCCTAAATGTAGATGGTATAAAAACCGGCCACACGAATGCTGCAGGCTATAATCTGGTCGCTTCTGCAACGGAAGGCGATATGCGTCTGATTTCTGCGGTATTAGGCGGCCATACTTATAAGGGCCGTGAAACAGAGAGCAAGAAACTGCTGACTTGGGGGTTCCGTTTCTTTGAAACTGTCTCGCCACTGAAAGCTGGCAAAGAATTCGCTTCTGAACCGGTTTGGTTCGGAGACAACGATAGGGTTCAGCTAGGCGTTGATAAAGATGTTTATCTGACTATTCCCCGTGGACGTCTGAAAGATTTGAAAGCCAGCTATGTCATGAATAATACTGAATTACACGCACCGTTAGCGAAAAGTCAGGTCGTCGGCACCATCAATTTTCAACTTGATGGCAAGACTGTCGAACAGCGCTCATTAGTCGTTATGAACGAAGTGAAAGAAGGCAGCATCTTCAGCCGTTTTATCGATTACATCAAACTGCTATTTCATCATTGGTTTGGCTAATCCTTGAAATAGTTAAACTACAAAAAAACATAACCCAAGAAGCGAACCAGGCTACAGCCTGACCGCAATAAAAATCCCCGCGATTTAAAAGCGGGGGGAAGATATCAAATTTTACAGAAGAGACTGACCGTACGTATTGCGGAAAGCAAAACAGGAGTGCCCATGAAAACGAAATTAAATGAACTGCTTGAGTTCCCTTGTTCATTCACTTACAAAGTGATGGGCCTGGCTGAACCTGAGTTAGTCAATCAGGTCGTTGAAGTAGTTCAGCGCCATGCACCGGGCGATTACTCTCCACAAGTGAAACCAAGCAGCAAAGGCAATTACCACTCAGTATCCATTACTATTAACGCAACTCATATTGAACAGGTAGAAACTCTGTATGAAGAGTTAGGTAACCTTGAACTGGTACGGGTAGTGTTGTAATACAAACCAGAATAAATCCCCTGTAATTTCACGGGGGATCCTTTATCTATCAGAAACACCACAGTTTCAAGTGGACTAAACTGGTGAGAATCTCTTCTGAGGGTTATACTGACCAAATCTTATAGCTATCAAATGATGTTTCAATTGCAACATAAAACGATCTTCTTACGCCAATTAGGAATACAACCCTACGAGCCGATTTCTGATGCAATGCACTTGTTTACTGAGCAGCGAAATACTGATACATCCGATGAAATCTGGCTGGTACAACATCCAAAAGTGTTTACTCAAGGACAAGCAGGTAAGTCTGAACATCTGCTATCTCTCGGTGATATCCCGGTTATTCAATCCGATCGCGGTGGACAAGTCACTTATCATGGTCCCGGCCAGCAGGTCATGTATATCATGATTGACATCAAACGCGCCAAAATTGGTGTACGGCAACTGGTTACAGCAATAGAGGATACCGTGGTTAAAACACTCGCTCACTTTGATGTACAAGCTTATGCCCGTCCGGATGCTCCAGGTGTTTATGTCGAGGAAGCTAAAATCTGCTCTCTAGGATTACGAATACGTAAAGGCTGCTCTTTCCATGGGCTGGCACTTAATATCGCCATGGATTTAGAACCATTTCTGCGTATTAATCCCTGTGGCTATGCCGGTATGAGAATGATTCAACTCAGTGATTTAGTTCCCGGAATTACTGTTGAGCAAGTACAACCTATTTTGGTAGAAGAATTCTGCCAACAGTTAGGATTTAAACTGAATAGTTAAAGATGTTATAATTTTTTAATATTTTTCAAAAATTTTTTAATGGATTTATCATGCAATAGGCTGAATGATAAGTCTCAACCTGATGAATTTAACACTGGAACCAGCACGATTATGAGTAAACCAATTCAGATGGAACGCGGAGTTAAGTACCGTGACGCAGACAAAATGGCGCTGATCCCTGTCAAAACAGTGATTACCGAACGTACAGAAATCTTGCGTAAACCTGAGTGGATGAAAATCAAACTTCCTGCGGATTCCAGCCGCATTCAGGGTATCAAATCGGCCATGCGCAAAAATGGTCTGCATTCCGTCTGTGAAGAAGCTTCCTGCCCTAACCTGGCTGAATGTTTTAACCACGGTACAGCAACTTTTATGATCCTTGGCGCAATCTGTACCCGCCGTTGTCCTTTTTGTGATGTAGCCCACGGCCGCCCAATGGCGCCCGATACCAACGAACCGGTAAAACTGGCACAAACCATCAAAGATATGGCACTGCGCTATGTCGTCATCACCTCCGTTGACCGTGATGACCTGCGTGACGGCGGCGCTCAACACTTTGCTGACTGCATTTCTGCTATTCGTGAAAAAAATCCATCCATTAAAATTGAAACTTTGGTTCCTGATTTTCGTGGACGTATGGATCGTGCACTTGAAATATTGACAGCGACACCCCCTGACGTATTTAACCATAACTTGGAAAACGTACCACGGGTTTACCGTCAGGTACGCCCTGGCGCAAATTATGAATGGTCACTGAAATTGCTCGAAAAGTTCAAAGAAGCCCATCCCGATATTCCGACCAAATCTGGCCTGATGGTAGGTCTTGGTGAGACCAACGAAGAAATTCTTGATGTTATGCGTGATTTACGCCGCCATGGTGTCACCATGCTAACTCTGGGCCAATATTTACAACCCAGCCGCCATCATTTACCGGTACAACGCTACGTTAGCCCACAGGAATTTGATGAAATGAAAGAAGAAGCTCTGGCTATGGGATTCACCCACGCTGCCTGTGGACCATTTGTTCGTTCTTCTTATCACGCTGATTTGCAAGCCAGAGGCGAAGAAGTCAAATAATCATAAGATTTACTATGATTAATATTATGTTGGCTGTATTTATTGGTGGTGGCTTAGGCAGTGTATTACGCTGGTTTATCAGCCTCCACCTTAATAGTATTTCTACTAACATCGCGGTTGGTACCCTTACCGTTAACTGTATCGGTGCATTGATCATCGGGCTAGGGTTAGCCTATTTTAATAAATCCATCCATCTTGATCCGGTCTGGAAACTCATGCTAACCACCGGTTTTTGCGGAGGTTTAACAACCTTTTCCACGTTTTCTGTAGAAGTCGCCTATTTGTTACTGGATGGAAAACTAGGATGGGCATTGGGAACAGTTTTGCTTAATCTTTTCGGCTCACTACTGATGACAATTTTAGCTTTCGCATTGATGAACGAGCTTTAAATTTAAAATTACACACACATCACAAAAATCAAAAAAAACCCGTTGTATCAACGGGTTTTTCAAAATACGGAGTTAAAATCAGATAGCGACAACGTTTACAGCAGATGGACCTTTAGCGCCGTCAGTGATTTCAAACTCTACCTTTTGACCTTCTGCCAGAGTTTTAAATCCGTTGCTCTGAATAGCAGAGAAATGCACAAATACGTCTTTGCTACCATCTTCTGGAGTGATAAACCCGAATCCTTTGGATTCATTAAACCACTTAACGTTACCTTTAATTTTTGACATCAAACTTACCTTTAACGTGAAAATAAGACACAAAACCTGTGTCATATACAGTACAGCAAATAAATTGGTTGATTGTCTATAACCAAGATCACGAAAAGCATAATAAAATACAATAGATCTTATCTTTTATTTAGTTTTGCTGCCAAATAATGCACATATGTAAATATTCTATCACCTTCCCTGGTCTTTTATCAGGCAATTTATTAAACAAACAAACTGTTATGCTTTTTCATGTTCCAGTAACCAGCTTTTAATATTCAGGCCACCAGTATATCCCACCAATTTACCATCATGTCCAATAACACGATGGCAAGGTACAATTAATGAGATAGGATTACGAGAATTAGCCATTCCTACAGCACGACAATAATTGACTGAACCTAGTGCCAATGATAGCTGCTTATAACTCCGCACTTCGCCAAACGGGATCTTACATAACTGCGACCATACACGCTGCTGGAATTCAGTTCCTGCCGGATTGAGTGGAACAGCAAACCCGGTACGTTTACCCGTGAAATACCCCCGTAGCTCCTTCACGCACTGTTTAGTGATATCATTTTTCACTTCAAGCGCTGTTTTTTCATCAACAAAATACAGACTGGTTACTCCCTTATCATCCGCAGCGATATGAACATACGGTTTCGGGAATCCTTTAGGTGTATCAAAATACTGATGATACATAGCCACCTCCTCCATTGAAAAAATATCAATTATTATAGGGATTAGAGTAAATCGTCTTTTTAATAAATTGCAATGATGAATTCAGTTGCTCCCTTACCACCGACTAGAAAACTTAAATTTCCCCAATAGGGGAAAAGTCTCCCGGACAATAGAGAATAAACAACACCGTAATTTTGATGACAGTCACTCAATGTAAAATTAACACTATATATAGTATGGTTGAAATAAGATTTCACCACATATAGTATAAATCAAGTTGTAGCCTTTCGGGAAACGGTTACCTGTGAACCAAATTTCGTCATTACACACCCACAAACTGAATAAGGAGTCATTAATGAGCATTACTATTTATAGCAAACCTGACTGCGTACAATGCGACGCAACCTATCAGGCTCTAAACCAAAGAAATATTCCTTATCAGATTATTGATTTAACCGAAAACCAACAAGCTTTAGCGGCTGTCCACACTATGGGTTACCAGCAAGTTCCCGTCGTAGTCGCAGGTACACAGCATTGGTCAGGGTTCCACCCTGATAAAATCAATGCGTTATCTGAGAATTTGTAGGTTTATTATGAACATGAATCCGCTGGTCTACTTCTCCAGTTCATCCGGAAATAGCTACAGATTTGTCCAGAAGCTAAAGATGCCAGCTCTTCGTATTCCGATAAACCAATCAGGTAATCTGCTCAATGTAACTTCACCTTACATTTTACTAATACCAAGTTATGGTGGTGGAAGTGCTAAAGGCGCGGTTCCACCACAAGTGATCCAGTTTCTAAATGTTGCCGAAAACCGGGCGCTGATTCGGGGAGTCATCGCCGCCGGGAATACAAACTTTGGCGAAGCTTACGGTATCGCCGGACGGATAATTTCAGAAAAATGTCGGATACCACTCCTATACCGTTTTGAACTATTGGGTACTGAAGAAGATGTACATCAAGTACGCCAGGGTATCCAAAGATTCTGGCAACATTATTCACCAGAGAATATGCAACCATGACTTTCCAAATTAACGAGCGGCAGGATTATCATGCTCTCAATGCCATGCTCAATCTGTACGATAATGAAGGACATATTCAGTTTGATAAAGACAAACTGGCCATTCATCGCTATTTCCACCAACATGTAAATCAGAACACGGTCTTTTTTCATGATCTGAAAGAAAAACTCGATTTCCTTCAGCAAAAGGGATATTACGAAACTGAAGTACTAAAACAATACGATTTTACTTTTGTTAAAAAGCTTTTTCAGCAAGCTTATAGCAAAAAATTCCGCTTTCAAACTTTTTTGGGCGCATTTAAATATTACACCAGCTATACACTGAAAACCTTCGATAATAAACGCTACCTGGAACGCTATGAAGATCGGGTATGCATGGTAGCACTGACCTTAGCTCAAGGCGATCAGGTATTGGCTGACCGTTTGGTCGATGAAATTATCAGTGGCCGTTTTCAACCAGCAACACCAACTTTCCTTAATTGTGGTAAGAAGCAGCGTGGAGAACTGGTTTCCTGTTTCCTGCTGCGAATTGAGGATAATATGGAATCCATCGGGCGTTCAATCAATTCAGCATTACAGCTTTCAAAACGTGGCGGCGGTGTCGCCTGCTTACTAAGTAATCTGCGGGAAACCGGTGCACCAATAAAAATGATTGAAAATCAGTCATCAGGTGTCGTTCCAGTAATGAAAATGCTGGAAGATGCATTTTCATATGCCAATCAACTCGGTGCACGCCAGGGTGCAGGTGCCGTTTATCTCAATGCTCACCACCCTGATATTCTCCGTTTTCTGGATACAAAACGGGAAAATGCCGACGAAAAGATCCGTATAAAAACACTCTCCATTGGCGTCGTCATTCCTGATATCACTTTTAAATTGGCTAAACACAATGAAGAAATGTATCTATTCTCACCTTATGATATTCAGCGGGTTTATGGCGTGCCAATGTCTGAAATTAGCATTACAGAAAAATATGCTGAGATGGTAAATAACAAAAAAATTCGCAAATCAAAAATCAATGCCCGTGAATTCTTCCTGACGTTAGCTGAGATCCAATTCGAATCCGGTTATCCTTATATTATGTATGAAGACACCGTGAATCATGCAAACCCAATTAAAGGTCGGATCAATATGAGTAATTTATGTTCCGAAATTTTACAGGTTAACAGTGCCAGTGAATATGAAGATGATTTAAATTACCTCCACATCGGGAAAGATATTAGTTGTAATCTGGGATCGATGAATATCGCTCATACAATGGATTCACCTGATTTTGCCCTTTCTATTGAAACAGCTGTTCGCGCCTTAACTGCCGTATCAGATATGAGCCATATCGGTTCAGTTCCTTCTATCGAGAAAGGAAATCAGGATTCTCATGCAATTGGTTTGGGTCAAATGAATCTTCACGGTTATTTGGCAAGGGAAAGCATTCATTATGGTTCTGAAGAAGGGATTGATTTCACAAACATCTATTTCTATATCGTCACTTATCATGCTTTGCGTACTTCAAATCAGATTGCAATTGAGCGAAATAGCTACTTTAAAAGTTTTAAAAATTCCCGTTATGCCAGTGGTGAATTTTTCAATAAATATACGGAAAGATCATGGCAACCTCAGACAAAAAAAGTCCGTCAACTATTTGAACAAGCAGGAATAACTATTCCCAGACAACAAGACTGGCTTGAATTAAAAGCCTCAGTGATGGCTCATGGTATTTACAATCAGAATCTTCAGGCTGTTCCTCCCACAGGTTCTATTTCATATATCAACAATTCAACCTCAAGTATTCACCCGATTGTATCCCGTATTGAGATCCGTAAAGATGGCAAAACAGGAAGAGTATATTACCCTGCTCCATTTATGACCAATAATAATCTTGAATATTACAAAGATGCTTATGAAATAGGGCCGGAAAAGATTATTGATACTTATGCCGCAGCGACTCAACATGTTGATCAGGGATTATCACTGACACTTTTCTTTAAAGATGGTGCCACTACACGCGACATTAACAAAGCCCAAATTTATGCCTGGCGTAAAGGGATCAAAACACTTTATTACATTCGTCTGAGACAAACCGCTTTAGAAGGTACAGAAATACAAGGCTGTGTTTCATGCTCACTGTAAAATTAATGCTGGAAATTTATTATGATCAGTAACCCTATATATGCAATTAACTGGAACCGTATTGAAGATGACAAAGATTTGGAAGTCTGGAACCGGCTAACAACTAACTTTTGGTTACCGGAAAAAATTCCGTTATCTAATGATATTCCCTCATGGAATACACTGACGGCAGAAGAGAAAAAACTGACTACCCGGGTATTTACCGGGTTGACCCTATTGGACACCATCCAAAACACTGTCGGCGCTCCGGCATTGATGGAAGACGCACTGACACCCCACGAAGAAGCGGTTATGTCCAATATTAGTTTTATGGAAGCTGTTCACGCACGTTCTTACAGTTCCATCTTTTCAACATTATGTCTGACTACTGATGTGGATGACGCCTATCGCTGGAGTGAAAAGAATTTTTCATTGCAGAATAAAGCTAAAATTATCTTAAATTATTATTGTGATAACCATCCATTAAAGAAAAAGGTCGCCAGTGTTTTTCTGGAATCATTTTTATTTTATTCAGGCTTCTATTTACCGATGTATTGGTCAAGTCGGGGAAAATTAACAAACACAGCCGATTTAATCCGACTTATTATCCGAGATGAAGCTATTCACGGTTATTATATCGGATATAAATTCCAAAAATCATTGGATAAATACGCTAAACCAGAGAAAAAAGAAATTAAAGATTTTACTTTTTCATTGTTATTAAATTTATACGAAAATGAAGTGAAATATACAGAAGAGCTTTATGGTATTGTTGGCTGGACTGAGGATGTTAAAAAATTCTTACATTATAATGCCAATAAAGCATTAATGAATCTTGGATATGAAGCCTTATTTCCCTCAGAAACGACGAATGTCAGCCCGGCAATACTCTCCGCATTATCACCTGGTGCAAATGAAAACCATGATTTCTTTTCTGGTTCAGGTTCATCGTATGTTATTGGTAAAGTAATTAATACAGAGGATGAAGATTGGGATTTCTGAAGAAAATGACTTTATTTTATATAAAATATTTCGAACATCAGATAACCATAATACGATAATATTCAAAAACAATATCATTAAGCCTGTTTTTTAAACGACAAAATGCCATAAAATCCTTATATTTTTATGGTGTTTTTTACAGTTGCAACGAATTCCTGTGAACATTTTTTGCCAGAAACAGCCATTCTCCTCATCTCAAACGACAAAAAACATTAATAAGTCTAATTAATAATAAATTAAATTTCATTCTAATCAGATATAATCAATATTATAAATTAATAACCAATTCCATCTAAAATACAATTGCCTAATTATTATCTTTAAGTCACAAAAACATATTAATAACAATAACATAGAAACAAATCACCCTTTCGACAGTAGAATCAATTCATAGAAAATAATTTGCTAATAATAATGAAATAACGCCAAATACATTTACTCCAATTAATTTCATATCACTATTTTTTACATTAATTAACATTAACATAGGGTTGTCAGGCTCTCTCAGTATGTTAGGGTATATATCTTCAAAGAATCATGCAGAGATGAATAATGCATAAAATTATTAAATAACCATTGAAAGGAAAGTAACTATTTCATGGCAATTAAACTCGAAGTTAAAAACCTCTATAAAATATTTGGCAAGCATCCAGAATATGCATTCAAATTGCTGAATTCTGGCTTGAATAAAGATCAGATATTTGAAAAGACAGGTCTGACTATTGGTATACAAAATGCCAATCTGGCCATTGAAGAAGGCGAAATATTTGTCATCATGGGATTGTCAGGCTCAGGCAAATCCACCATGGTACGCCTTCTCAATCGTCTGATAAAACCGACTCGCGGTCAGGTATTAATTGATGGGGAAGATATTTCTGAGATTTCAAAAACAGCGTTAAGAGACGTTCGCCGTAACAAAATCAGTATGGTTTTCCAATCATTCGCACTGATGCCACATTTAAACGTCATGGAAAATACGGCTTTTGGCATGGAACTTGCTGGCATCCCCAAGCAAGAACGCCACAAAAAAGCGTTGGATGCACTGAAACAGGTAAACCTGGAAAGTTATGCGCAATCCTACCCTGATGAACTTTCAGGCGGAATGCGCCAGCGTATCGGGCTTGCCAGAGCACTGGCTAATAACCCGGATATTTTGCTGATGGATGAAGCATTTTCTGCCCTTGACCCATTAATTCGTACAGAAATGCAGGACGAGTTACTCAGTCTGCAAGGTAATCAGCCACGAACCATCGTCTTTATCTCCCATGATTTAGATGAGGCAATGCGTATCGGGGATCGAATTGCCATTATGCAAGGCGGTGTGGTTGTACAAGTCGGGACACCTGATGAAATCCTAAATAATCCGGCAAACGACTATGTGAAAACCTTTTTCCGGGGCGTAGATATCAGCCATGTATTCAGCGCCAAAGATGTCGCTCGCCGCCGCCCAGACTCGCTTCTTCATGTTGCGCCAGGTTTTGGCCCTCTTTCCGCATTGAAAGTCCTGGATGACGAGAACAGGAATTATGGTTATCTGATCGAACGTGGGCAAAAGTTCGCGGGTGTGGTTTCCGTAAATTCATTGGAAAAAGCATTACGGGGAAAAAAACCGATCGAACACGCCATACTGACAGAGCCAGCCGCCGTTGCTGCGGATATGCCTCTCAATGAATTGATTTCTGTTGTAGCACAATCACCTTGTGCGGTTCCGGTTGTTGGGGATAACAACAAATACATCGGCGTTATTTCCAAAGGGATGCTGTTGCAGGCTTTAGATAAGGAGACACCAAATGGATAATCAAAACGAACATCAAACTCAACCTACACAGGATACGAGGGATCCCCATCCCTCCTCGGTTGATAGCGTAGATCCCTGGAGTAGCGAAGCCAGTGTTGACAATTCAGCCGGTTCTGACTGGCTGGATGCACCAGCAACAACCGTACAACCTGAACATTTCAATATCATGGATCCATTCCAACACCCCCTTATTCCCTTAGACTCATGGGTAACCCATGCTATTGACTGGGTTGTACTGAATTTTCGCCCGGCATTTCAGGAGATGCGTGTCCCAATTGATTTTGTTCTCAGCAATTTTGAGCAATTTCTAACCTCAATGCCCGCACCTGTTGCAATCCTGTTTTTTGCTCTGATTGCCTGGCAGCTATCAGGCATTGGTATGGGTATTGTGTCACTTGTTTCGCTGATAATTATTGGTGCAATCGGAGCATGGTCTGAAGCTATGGTCACTCTGGCCTTGGCTCTGACATCTCTGCTGTTCTGCATCATCATTGGCTTACCACTGGGTATCTGGCTGACACGCAGTGGAAGGGCCGCCAAAATCATCCGTCCTCTGCTTGATGCTATGCAAACCACGCCGGCGTTTGTCTATTTGGTGCCAATTGTCATGCTATTTGGTATCGGCAACGTACCTGGAGTTATCGTCACCATTATCTTCGCCTTACCTCCAATTGTCCGTCTGACAATTTTGGGTATCAAACAGGTTCCGCCAGATCTGATAGAAGCAGCCGAATCTTTTGGTGCCAGCCCTCGCCAAATGCTGTTTAAAGTTCAGTTACCGCTGGCTATGCCGACAATTATGGCCGGTATAAACCAAACTCTGATGCTCGCGCTGTCAATGGTTGTTATCGCCTCAATGATTGCCGTCGGTGGTTTAGGTCAAATGGTTCTGCGGGGTATTGGTCGTCTTGATATGGGCCTTGCCGCGGTAGGTGGGGTCGGGATCGTTATTCTCGCGATTCTCCTTGACCGTCTGACACAATCTCTTGGCCGCGACAGCCGTACCAAAGGAGGAAATCATTGGTATACCTCCGGGCCAATTGGGTTAGTTACCCATTTATTCAGCAAAAAAGCATAGCCTTGCAAAGGCATATATCAAACCGCAAATTTTTAATAAAAAATTATGATGACGACTACAGGAGGAAAAACTATGCGCAAAATAGTTATCTGGGCTATAACCTTGTCATCACTGATAAGCTCTCAATCATTCGCTGTCGAGTTACCGGGTAAAGGTATCAGTGTACAGCCAGTACAAAGCACCATTACCGAAGAAACATTTCAGACTCTTATCGTCAATAAAGCACTGGAAAAACTTGGCTATGATGTCAAACCAATCAAAGAAGTAGACTACAATGTTGCCTACTCCTCTATCGCTTCCGGTGATGCGACTTTTATGGCGGTAAGCTGGGAACCACTACACAACAACCAATATCGGGCAGCAGGGGGAGATGCCAAATTTTACCGTGTTGGTAATTACGTAGAAAATGCTGCTCAAGGTTATTTGATCGACAAAAAAACAGCAGAAAAATACCACATCACGAATATTGTCCAACTGAAAGATCCGAAAATAGCCAAATTATTTGATACCAACGGTAATGGCAAAGCCGATCTTACCGGCTGTAACCCAGGGTGGGGCTGTGAAGCCGCGATTAACCATCACCTTAAAGCTTATGACTTGAACAATAGTGTTGAACATAATCAAGGAAATTATGCCGCCATGATGGCGGATACCATGACTCGCTATAAAGAAGGTAAACCCATCTTATATTACACATGGACACCTTACTGGATCAGTGATGTGCTGAAACCAGGCAGAGATGTTGTCTGGCTACAAGTGCCTTTCTCGGCTATGCCTGACGGTGAAAAAATAGATACCAAACTACCAAACGGCGCTAATTACGGTTTCCCGCCAAGTATTATGCATATTGCCGCCAATAGAAAATGGGCAGAAGATAACCCAGCAGCAGCTAAGTTGTTTTCTATTATGAAAATACCGCTTGCTGATATTAACGCCCAAAACCTGCGGATGCATAATGGTGAAGCATCGCAAGCAGATATCGAACGCCACGCAAACAATTGGCTCAAAGCTCACCAAAAATTATTTGATAACTGGATTGAAACTGCCGCGAAAGCCGCCAGAAATAATTAACATTCTGAATACCACAGTGAATTGGCCTATACCAATTCACTATTTTTTATGTCTATTTTCCCTTACACCGAATTGGATAACTCAATCAATATTTGCAGGTTTCTTTCTACCATCCTCTCGGTTTTATCGTTGAATCTAATAATAAAAACTCACTACAATGCGCTCACTTTTAGTGAGTTACCCACTCCCTCTAAACCTGCCGTTCGAGCATAAGGAAACACATTTATGGAAGAAAATATTTCCCGTACACCGTTAAATCCAGGGTTGATTGCTTTGATAGCAATTGCCACAGGTTTGGTTGTTGCCAGTAACTATTATGCACAACCGCTGCTTGATACTATCGCGTTACAATTTGACCTGACTGTCAGCGAAGCGGGGTTTATTGTGACCACAGCTCAGTTGAGCTACGCCGTTGGCCTGATATTCCTTGTACCATTAGGTGATATGTTTGAACGACGCAGCCTGATTGTCTCAATGACAATGTTAGCCGCTGTTGGATTGCTGATTACCGCTCTGTCGCAGAATATCTGGCAAATGTTGCTGGGAACTGCACTAACAGGTTTATTTTCAGTTGTTGCCCAAGTACTGGTCCCTCTGGCGGCAACACTTGCTCTTCCCCATCAACGAGGAAAAGCCGTTGGTATAATTATGAGTGGGTTGCTACTTGGAATATTACTGGCAAGAACCATCTCCGGAGCAATGACTACGCTTGGTGGCTGGCGAACTATTTTTTGGGTTGCCAGCGTCTTATTGGTGATTCTCTCCCTAACATTATGGCGCTGCCTGCCTCGTTACAAACAAGTGACCACTCTCAATTACTGCCAATTACTTGGCTCTATTGTAAAACTCGTCGCCACAACTCCCCTTCTAAGAGTACGTGCCATACTGGGAGCACTGACATTTGCCAATTTTAGTCTTCTATGGACATCAATGGCATTCCTGCTCTCAGCACCTCCTTTTAACTACTCCGAAGGGATAATCGGTTTATTTGGGTTAGTCGGTGCCGCAGGAGCACTGATGGCAACTAAAACCGGGCAACTGGTTGATAAAGGAAAAGGTTCTCTGACCACCAGCATTTCTCTGGTGCTACTACTTATTTCATGGATACCGATTGGCTTCGCCAAAGAATCATTAATCGGCTTTTTGATTGGTATTCTGCTCCTCGATACTGCGGTTCAGGGTGTTCACGTTACCAATCAAAGTACGATCTACCGTATCATGCCAGAAGCCAAAAACCGACTCACCTCTGCTTACATGACCAGCTATTTTATTGGTGGCGCTCTTGGCTCTCTCGTTTCAGGTTATGCTTATAAACATTCGGGTTGGTATGGCGTTGCCGCCGCCGGAATGACCATCTGTATAATCAGCCTGATCGTGTGGTTCTTAGGCAAAAAGCATGAGCCAAAAACGTTGCAAGAAACAAGTTATGGCAAAAAAATGTCTAAATAAAAACATTTATGAAACATTTATTAAGGATAATATTTTCTATTTGATTTCCTTTTGTTAATGTTACATAACATTTATATAACCGGATATTTTGTATGCCTGCTCCTGACGCATTAACGCCTTTGTCCAGTAAAAAATCTTCCTTTACTGAGGGAATCATGGACAGTTTACCCATCGTAATCGGGTACATTCCCGTCGCTTTTGCTTTTGGTCTTAGCGCGGTAAAACTTGGCTTCAACCCAATAGAAGCCATTTTCTTTTCATGCATCATCTACGCCGGTGCAAGCCAGTTCGTTATCACGGCCTTACTGAGCGCGGGCATGTCATTATGGGTTTCTGCCTTGACAATACTGGCAATGGATGTTCGCCATATCCTGTATGGTCCATCTTTAAGACATCGTATCAAAGATAAACTAACAGAGAAAAAAACCCTTATCTGGGCTTTTGGTCTGACAGATGAAGTTTTTGCCGCAGCCACCGCAAAACTGATTAAGAACCAACGTAGTTGGAGTGAAAACTGGATGGTGGCTATTGCAAGCTGTTCCTGGCTTGCCTGGGTTGTTGGTACAGCAGCCGGCGCATTTCTTGGCAACGGTTATCTGGAATCCTACCCTGCGATAGAAGCTGCCATGACTTTCATGTTACCGGCACTATTTCTCAGTTTTCTGCTTGCATCTTGTAGAAAACAAAACAGTTATTGTGTTGCAGCAGCGCTAATTGGGGCACTGTTGGGAATAACTCTTTTTTCAATCCCTGTTGCCATTCTGGCAGGTATTGTCGGTGGCTGTATCGCCGCATTGTTACAACCACGAAACAGTTGCAGTGACACTTATGAACAAAAGGAAACACAATGATTGACAGTAGAATTTTGCTCATCGGGCTATTTGTTGGATTAGCTAACTTTTTATTCCGCTATCTGCCACTGCGTTTTGGTAAAGCGCGTCAGTCTGGTGGCAAACAAGGCGGAAAAACAGGCATTATTCTTGACAGCATTGGCATTGCATCTATTTGCGCTTTACTCATCGTATCAGGTGTACCTGATGTAATGAGAGACAGTAAAAAGCTATTTCCTACCCTGGTGGGCTTTTTAACTATCTGTTTAATTTTTTACAAAACAAAGAAAATTATACTCGCAACACTATTCGGCGCACTGCTTTTTGGACTAACATTCAAAATATTTATGAATTAGGTATCAATATCAAAAGAAATATGATGATAATAAATAACTACAATTGCTAAATTTATCTTTTAATATACCATTTGGATGTTTGATAACAAAAGTTATCTTACCAGTTGAAACTAATAAGGTATCTAAATAATGGAAAGTTCGTTTACGCCTACCGAAGAATTACTGAATATTCGTGCAGCACAGCAAGCCAAATTAAATAAAGATATCCCTTATCAAGAGATCCTGTTGACTAGGTTATCAATGCACGTCCAAAGCAAATTGCTTGAAAACCGTAATAATATGCTGAAAGCTCAAGGAATCAATGAGACTTTGTTCATGGCCCTGATGATCCTTGATACTAAAGAAAGCCACAGCATCCAACCATCAGAATTAAGTGCCGCATTAGGTTCTTCCCGTACTAATGCCACGCGTATTGCTGATGAATTAGAAAAGCAGGAGTGGATTGAAAGAAAGGAAAGTCATAACGATCGTCGCTGTCTTCACCTTCACCTGACAGATCAAGGTACAAAATTTTTAAATAGTTTACTTCCACCTCAACATGATTGCTTGAGAAGACTTTGGTCATGCCTTGACCAGGAGGAACAAAAACAGTTAGAGAAGTTAATGAGAAAATTACTGGTCAGACTTGATACAATGGGCGATTGTATCAAAAAATAACTTATTGTTTGATCGAGCGATTTTCATCCAAACAATAATTTTCTGGTTAAATTGTTCGAAAAAAATTTCCTTGTTAGCCAAGATGATCTTTTCTGCCAAAAGCTAACTATTATTCTTCGATAACATTGGATTCTGTGTGATTCATCTTTCCAGTAGTGATGACATACCACTACTGGAAAGTGAGCCGAAAGATGATAGTGGCCAAAAGATAGATAACAAGCATGGAGATTACTATGAGCACAAATGAGGAAATTGAAGTACCAGCACCACAAAATCCAACCGATAACAAAAAAAGACAACGCAGTCGTGCCTTAGTATTACTAACTCTTGTATTTACTCTGCTTGGTGTTACCTACTCTTTTTATTGGTTTCTCATCTTACGCCACCATCAAGAAACAGATAATGCCTACGTTACAGGCAATCAAGTTCAGATTATGTCGCAAGTTACCGGCAGTGTAATTACAGTTAACTTCGATAATACTGACTTTGTGAAAAGCGGCAGTGTATTAGTACAACTCGATCCCCGTGATGCAGAGTTAACATTGGAAAAAGCAAAAACAGCACTGGCTAACAGTGTTCGCCAGACTCATCAGCAAATAGTCAACAGTAAACAATATCAGGCTAATATCGCTTTGCGCCGCTCTGAATTGACCAGAGTTCAAAATGATCTCAGCCGTCGTGAAATACTTAGCGCTCAGAAAGTGATTGGTAAAGAAGAGCTGCAACATGCACAGGAAGCCGTTGCCAGTGCCCGGGCCGCTCTGGATATCGCTATCGAGCAATATAACGCCAATCAGGCAGTTATTCGTGATACGCCACTAGAAAAACAACCTGCCGTTGAACAAGCAGCAACAGAGGTCCGTAACGCCTGGCTGGCGCTCCAACGCACTAAAATAGTCAGCCCAATTGATGGCTATGTCTCACGCCGCAGTGTACAGGTTGGCGCACAAATCAATAAAAACACACCTCTAATGGCGATAGTTTCAGCAAACGATATGTGGATAGAAGCTAACTTCAAGGAGACTCAAATTGCCGATATGCGTATTGGCCAATCCGTCGAAATCACCAGCGATTTCTACGGTGGAAGCAAAATATTCAGCGGCAAAATCACTGGTCTTGATATGGGTACAGGCAGTGCTTTCTCTTTGTTGCCTGCCCAGAATGCCAGTGGAAACTGGATTAAAGTTGTTCAACGTTTACCCGTCCGCATTACACTGGAGCCTGGACAATTAGAAAAATACCCATTACGTATCGGCCTCTCGACTAAAGTAAGAGTAGATACCACCCGTTCTGATGGCCCTGTTCTGTCTGACAGAACACGCACCAAATCGGCTTATCACACCTCTGCGCTGACAATAGATATGTCCCCTGCAAATAAAATAGTCAACGACATAATTAATAATAACGCTTAAAAACAATACAGACAGAAGGCAACAGTGATGAAACAGCCGCTCACAGGGGTCAAACTTGCATGGATGACCATTGCGCTATCTTTGGCAACTTTCATGCAAGTTTTGGATTCCACAATTGCTAACGTAGCGATACCCACTATCTCAGGTAATCTGGGGTCATCAAATTCTCAGGGACTTTGGGTCATTACCTCTTTCGGTGTTGCAAATGCAATTTCCATCCCGATTACCGGATGGCTGGCAAAGCGCATCGGTGAAGTTAAGCTATTCATCTGGTCAACAGCCCTGTTCGCTATAGCTTCCTGGCTATGCGGGATTTCCAACAGCCTTGGAATGCTAATCTTCTTCCGGGTTATTCAGGGGTTAGTTGCTGGTCCTCTTATTCCTCTTTCGCAAAGCCTGTTACTGAATAATTATCCCCCCGCCAAAGGAAATATGGCGCTTGCGTTATGGTCAATCACTATTATTGTCGCACCGATTTTTGGCCCTATTCTGGGCGGCTATATCAGTGATAACTATCATTGGGGATGGATTTTCTTTATCAACGTCCCTGTTGGTATAGCGATTATTCTAATTGCGATGAAAACGCTGAAAGGACGTGAAACCCAAACACAGATCAAACCTATCGACACAATAGGACTCGTGTTGTTGGTTGTCGGGGTGAGTTGTTTGCAAATTATGCTGGATCAGGGTAAAGAACTGGACTGGTTTAATTCTACCGAAATTATCGTATTGGCTGTTATCGCCGTAATCTCATTGGTATTTTTGACAGTATGGGAATTGACCGATGACAATCCAATTATTGACTTGTCGCTGTTCAAAGAACGCAATTTTACTATTGGTTGCCTCTGTTTGAGTTTGGCTTATCTACTCTACTTCGGCACAATCGTTTTGTTACCTCAATTATTACAGGAAGTGTTTGGCTATACCGCAACCTGGGCAGGACTTGCATTAGCGCCAGTAGGATTGTTGCCATTGATAATATCTCCGCTGATTGGTAAGTTCGGCAATAGAGTAGATATGCGCTACATAGTGACATTCAGCTTTGTAATGTACTCTGTCTGTTATTACTGGCGTGCATATACATTCGAACCAGGAATGGATTTTGCCGCCTCTGCATGGCCTCAATTTATTCAAGGATTTGCTATCGCCTGTTTCTTTATGCCGCTAACAACCATTACCCTTTCTGGCTTACCACCAGAACGTGTGGCATCTGCATCCAGTTTGTCTAACTTTATCCGAACATTGGCAGGCTCAATAGGAACATCACTAACAGCGACCATGTGGACTCAACGCGAATCAATGCATCACGCTCATTTTACAGAACACATCAATCCTTATAGCCCCGATACTCAACAGATTTATCAGCAATTATCGGCCTTGGGAATGAATAACCAGCAAATTTCGGGTTATCTGGCAAAAGAAATTACCCATCAGGGACTCATAATTTCAGCAAATGAAATATTCTGGCTCTCCGCCTGTGTATTCCTGATTTTAATTATACTCGTCTGGTTAGCGAAACCCCCATTCATACAAGGCAGTAAAGAGAGTGTTAGCGGAGCCCACTGAATCTTAAATAGCAAAACGGGAGCACCCACGGCTCCCGCTTTTTCCATCAGGCTCTATTCTGTCGCCACCACTCTGCCAGCATAACGCCAGTTGCAACAGAAACGTTCAGGCTTTCAATCAAACCTGTGCCGCCGACGAACAGACTCATATCGCCATGTTCCCAAGCACTGTCACTCAAGCCATCATGTTCCTGACCAAGTACCAGAACCATTTTTTCGGGTAATTTAGCTTTAGCTAAATTGGTGCTGCCTTTATGGCTGGATGTTGTCACAATGGTATAACCAGCTTCACGAAATTTATTCAGTGTGGTGGTAAAACCATCAGCATCAATACCTTTAATATGTTCAGCGCCACCCTCTGCTGTACGAATAGCCGCACCAGATTCTAACAAAGCCACATCCTGCAAAATCACACCCTGCACACCAAAATGCGCACAGCTTCGCATAATAGCACCGAGGTTATGTGGATTACCCACATCTTCAAGAGCCAGAACACAGTCTTTTACCGGAGCACTTTTCAGGTAGGTCTCCGCATCCAAACCACTGCGTTTTTTAATCAGAAAACAAACACCACCATGATGCTCAGTACCTGACACTTTCGCCAGTTCAGCTTCATCCACAACATGATAAGCTTTGCGGTTGGCAGCCATCCATTTTAGAGCATTACGGAAGCGTGGTGTCACTGACTCAACAAACCAAGCACGAACTATCGCCTCAGAACGGTTCTTAAACATCGCCTGACAAGCATTTTCACCATAAATCCGGGTTTCTTCCATTCGCTGACGACGAAGCTGCTCTGGATCAATCTGACTTTTCCCACTGATACCGCCATGCTCTGGCGTTAAAGAATCACTCTCAGGGCGAGAAACTGTTTTCCAAGGCGATCTTTCACGCTCAGTAACACGCGGAGAACGGGATGATCGCTCATCGTCCCGACGACGCTGACCTTGATCGCGTCCTTTGCCCGACGGACGTTTGTTATTGCTGCGGCTGTCATTACTGTCCTCACTACGGACATACATCACTTTGACTTTGCCATTTTTACCACTATATGAATCGTTCATTCGTCTCTCCAACTACTTTATGGCGCGAAGATTACCTGATGTGTGCATGGTAAGCTACCTCTGACACCTACAATCCATTAAAATATGCCTTTAATTTTTTTCCTACCTTTTACCTGAAGGACCCAGGTTCCTGATTTATGAATGATAATGCCGTCTTCCAACTGCGCCAGCAGCGCCTCGCTCGCTCTACTCGTCCCTTTCGTGCCCGTGGTTGCCGTATAGAACGTTGCTCTTACTGTCTACTGCCATAAAAAAGTTGTCTGTGCGATACAATCGAACTGGCGAATGCAACCAGCCGATTTTGTCTTATCATGTTTGATACCGAGCCAATGAAACCCAGTAATACAGGTAAATTGTTAGCTATTTTCATCAACAATATCTGGCAGGTAAACCTCATCACCCGATAGCGTAAATCACAGCAATGACCAACAAAATCCGTTACAGTGACCACATTAATCGCTAACAAGGAGCCTCCTGATGAGCCAGCGCGGACTTGAAGCTTTATTACGCCCTAAATCCATTGCGGTAATTGGCGCCTCAGAAAAACCAGAACGAGCGGGTTCCGTTATGATGCGCAACCTACTTGCAGGAGGATTTGCCGGACCAATACTGCCGATAACACCCAATAGCAGTTCCGTTCAAGGGGTTTTAGCCTATCCTTCAATAGATAAATTACCGATTACACCAGATTTGGCTGTTATTTGTACTCATCATAGCCGCAATTTGCAAAGTCTGGAACAACTGGGGCAACTTGGTTGCAAAACAGTTATTATTCTTTCCTCACCAAAGCCCCAATTTACTGAGCTAAAACAGTGTTGCCAGCGCTATAGTATACGGCTACTTGGACCAAACAGTTTGGGATTATTAGCCCCCTGGCAAGGATTAAACGCCAGCTTTTCTCCAGTTCCAATACTCAAAGGGAAACTAGCCTTTATTTCTCAATCTGCGGCAGTATCAAATACGATTCTTGACTGGGCTCAACACCGAGGAGTCGGATTTTCCTACTTTATCGCATTGGGCGACAGTGTAGATATTGATATTGATCATCTGCTTGATTTTCTGGCTCGTGACAGTAAAACCAGCGCTATCCTGCTCTATCTGGAGCATATTCATGACGCCCGTCGCTTTCTTTCAGCGTCCAGAAGTGCTTCCCGCAATAAACCTATTTTGGTGGTTAAAAGCGGCCGCACCAAGCGGGCCCAGAAATTACTTGGTGAACAACAAAACCTGGATGCTGCCTATGACGCAGCAATTCAGCGAGCTGGATTATTGCGGGTGCAAGATACACATGAAATGTTTTCTGCTGTAGAAACGTTAAGCCATATGTCACCTTTACGGGGAGAGCGACTATTTATCATCAGCAATGGTGCTGCTCCAGCAGCAATGGCGCTGGATGAGTTATTCCGTCGTAACGGTAAGTTAGCAACGTTAGGTGAAGAAACAACGAAAGCATTGAAAACACACCTGCCAGAAACTATCGCCTTACACAATCCACTGGATTTAAAAGATGACTCTACGGTGGAACGTTACGTCTCCGCACTAAAACCTTTGCTAGACAGCCATGACCATGATGCTCTGTTACTTATTCATTCTCCTAGCGCAATTGCTCCCGGCATTCAGACCGCCACAAAAGTCATTGAAACAATCCGTAAACATCCACGGGGAAAATGGCTGACTATCTTCACCAACTGGTGCGGAGAGTATTCTTCACAAGAAGCCCGCCGTCTGTTCAGTGAAGCAGGTATTCCAACTTACCGAACCCCGGAAGGTGCCGTTACTGCTTTTATGCATATGGTGGAATATCGCCGCAATCAGAAACAATTAACAGAAACACCAGCACTATCAGCAAACATCACAGCCAATACGGCCCGCGTCCATCAGTGCATACAACAAGCTCTGGAACAGGGGAATTCGCGTCTGGATACCCATGAAGTTCAACCTATTTTGGAAGCCTATGGCCTCAATACACTTCCAACCTGGATTGCGCATAACAGTGATGAAGCAGTCAATATTGCCCAACAGATCGGTTATCCTGTCGCCCTGAAATTACGTTCACCAGATATCCCACATAAATCAGAAGTTCAGGGGGTTATGCTCTATTTGCGAAACGCAAATGAAGTCAGAACTTCTGCTCAAGCGATTATCGAACGAGTCAATCAAAACTTCCCTCAAGCAAGAGTTCAGGGACTGTTAGTTCAGAGCATGGCAAATCGTGCCGGAGCACAAGAGTTGCGTATCGCAGTAGAACAAGACGAAGTATTTGGTCCACTGATTATGCTGGGAGAAGGTGGTGTTGAATGGTCACATGAAACACAAGCAGCCGTAGCATTACCGCCGCTTAATATGGCATTAGCGCGATACCTGGTTATTCAAGCCATAAAAAGCAGGAAAATTAAACTCAGGGGCTCCCCTCAATCATTAGATGTGCTGGCACTTAGCCGACTTTTGGTTCAAGTATCTAACCTATTACTTGATTGCCCACAAATTGTACGACTCGATATTCATCCATTACTGGCTTCTGACGATGAGTTCACACTACTGGATGTTTCAATGGAATTATCTTCGATAGAAGGCGATCCACGGACCAGATTAGCTATCCGCCCATATCCAAGCGAACTGGAAGAAACCATAAAACTGAAAAGTGGTGCAGAATGCCTTCTGCGTCCAATTCTGCCAGAAGATGAGCCACTGCTGAAAGATTTTATTGGTCAGGTTACCAAAGAAGATCTTTATTACCGCTACTTCAGTGAAATCAGCGAATTCACCCACGATGATTTAGCAAATATGACTCAAATTGATTACGATCGTGAAATGGCATTTGTTGCCGTGCGTCATCCTAAGACTAACCCGGAAATTATCGGTGTCACCCGTGCCATAGCTGATCCTGATAATGTCGAAGCAGAATTCGCTGTACTGGTACGCTCTGATTTAAAAGGGATTACCCTTGGACATCAGCTTATGATTAAGCTGATTAATTATACGCGGGAACATGGCATAAGCCGCCTCAACGCCATCACCATGCCAGAAAACCGTACTATGATAAAACTGGCTAAAAAACTTGGATTTACCATAGATGTTCAATTTGAGGATGGTATTGTAAACTTAGCCCTCGAACTTTAAATCAACTACGTGATGAATCGCACAGACTTGAATCATTAGGTAGCAGAGCGTTAAATCATGCTCACAATTAGCCAAACTAATGGTATTATCGCCAGATCATTTGATTCATTGCTTTATATAGTCGTATTTCAGCCATCCAACATAAGAGAAAAAGCGCACTGTGATGTTGTCTAAATTCAAACAAGCTAAACACCAACAACACCTTGCACAACTGCCTAAGCTACCTCAGTCAGTTGCTGATATTAAAACACTTTATCAACCAGAAGTGTTCCGCAGCACCCTGCTGGAAAAAATTGCTAGCGCTGAAAAACATATTTATATCATCTCTCTCTATCTGGAAAACGATGACGCAGGAAGAGATATCCTTAATGCACTTTATCTGGCTAAACAACAACGCCCGAACCTAGACATTAAAGTTCTTGTTGACTGGCATCGAGCACAACGTGGACGAATTGGTGATGCTGCAATGGCAACTAATGCCGATTGGTATTGTTCCATGACAGAAACATATTCTGATGTAAAAATTCCAGTATTAGGTGTACCAGTAAATACCCGTGAAGCACTGGGAGTTTTACATTTAAAAGGTTTTATCTTTGACGACACGGTGATTTATAGCGGAGCGAGTATTAATGATGTTTATCTCCACCAACATGATAAATATCGTTATGATCGCTACCATTTGTTTCGCAATGCAAAACTTGCAGAAGCAATGAAGCACTTTGTTGATAATGACATTATCGCTACAGGTGCTGTACAAAAACTGAATTGTAAGAATCGCCCCCGTAGCCCTGAAATTAAAACTCTGATCCGTCAATTTCGTTCTTCTCTGCGACACACGACTTATCAGATAAATAATCAGGCAACGAACGATGAATTGTCTGTCACTCCGCTTGCCGGTCTGGGGAAGAAAAATCTTCTAAATAAAACCATCAGTCATCTTATCGCCAGCACAGAACAAAAGCTGATTATTTGTACTCCGTATTTTAACCTTCCAGCTATCATTGTCCGACTGATTATTCATCTACTTCGTCAGGGTAAACAAGTCGAAATTATTGTTGGCGATAAAACTGCCAACGATTTTTATATTCCACCGGAAGAGCCATTTAGAATTATCGGTGCATTACCCTATCTATATGAAATCAACCTGCGCCGTTTTATCAGCAGACTACAGCGCTATGTGGATAGCGACCAACTCACTGTACGACTATGGAAAGATGGTGATAATAGCTACCATCTGAAAGGTGTGTGGATAGATAATCAATGGCAGTTGATTACAGGAAATAATCTTAATCCTCGTGCCTGGGGACTGGATTTAGAAAATGCAATTCTTATCCACGATCCTAATAAAGAAATGCAGGAACAACGTACAAAAGAACTAAATTGTATCCGTACTCATACTACGATTGTCAGTCATTATCAGGAACTGGACAGTATCCAGCTTTACCCAGTCAAAGTACGTAAACTTATCCGTCGCTTACGCCGTATCCGGGTAGACAGGCTGATTAATCGTATTCTGTAATTGAATCGATAAAGCTGATTATCATTTAAATCCCTTGTAGCTCATGTAATCTCAGGGGATTCTTATTTCATTGAATTTCGGTTTAGGAGTTTTGAACCTCATTGTCATTTTCTAAAGAAGAGAACAATATAGCTATGGAAAATAATAATATTGAAAATTTTCAGGATATTATTGGTAATATTCAGTGCAATAGATATGTTAATCAAACAGATACTTTGAAATTAATTTCTAGCAATTTCTCTTCATTATCAATTTATTTAATTGACTATTAGTATTGTAGAGGGTTTTTTATGCGCTCTTTATATTTTTTACCTGTTCTCTTATTTTTATCCGCTTGTTCAGTAAATCTCCCTCCGTATGAACGGGAAGCCAGGCATTATGTTTATCGTTCTAATGATGATTTTGACCCTAACATGTGAATAATTCTATTAAACTTCTAACGCCTTTCTTTGAACAATTTTATAGAGAGGGAGTTAAGAATAGAATGGACAATATCAGCTCACAGGAATTTGAGCAAAGAATTAGTTATTTTAATAGTGATAATTTCATCCAAGAAATCGACATGTCAGAAACATTCATTTCACCAAAAGTACATATAGAAAAAATTGACAATAATAGTCAGATTTCAGATAAGAAGATAAAAGCATTAATTAAAGGAGTCATCAATTCTTACGAGGCTGGTTACTATGGAAAATAAAAATATTCTCCATAAACTTATTAGTAAATTCTTATCCAAATCAGGGATTCTATTTGGATTAAAATTAAACAAGCTATCTTTTGATGATAAAGGAGCTATTTCATCAAAATAGCTATTAATCAGTAAGATTACCGTTAGTTATAGTTTAAGTTGCTCACGGAATCCTCAGGTACGAATAATTTAGACGAAATTTATTGTGAATAGGCAGCAACGGTTACTCGACAACGGTGAAAGTCAGCAGCATCGTCATTCAACACTTTCCTATGATGAGGTCATGACTCTCCTTATTCTGTTCCACATGTCTCGTTTTCGTGATTTTAAATATTTATATAATCAATACGTTAAGATCTGCTTGCGGACCGAGTTCCCTAAACTTGTTAGCTAACGTCAACTTCGTTTAAGAATAGCGATATCAGAATCCCATAAATTCAAGCTCGGTTTTTTTAGGTTGGAATGTATAAGCGATTAGGCCTGCGGCGACCCCCAATAAAATCTATGGCGACAAAGGAGATATCTCACAGTCTCTAAATAATGAACTGGCTCCAAGAGATCATCCTGGTGATAAATACGAGTAATAATATGAAACTTAAAGATATTTCTCTATGGGACCGAATTATGCTAAGAAAATAGTATTGAATAGAAATGCTCTTTGATCAGTTAAAAAACATCTCACACATAGAGCATACACGGCATCGAAACCCTCTAAACCTACTTCTTGAGGTCATAGCTGGGTTGCTCCCTTATACTTTCGAACCCAAAAAACTGAATCTTAACCTACCCCCCTCTGAGGTGAGCTATCTTATGCAAATCTAAGGTTAAATCAGTCAATAAAATCATCCCCTGAAACGCAAAAACCCCCAGCTGACGCTGAGGGTTTCTACTTCATTTAAAGCCTGGCAGTTCCCTACTCTCACATGGGGAGACCCCACACTACCATCGGCGCTACGGCGTTTCACTGCTGAGTTCGGCATGGGGTCAGGTGGGACCACCGCGCTATCGCCGCCAGGCAAATTCATTTCATCCCGACCGTTATCTGCCTTCTCGACACATAACCATC